>NZ_KV787140.1:16064-67109 GCF_001807025.1 Corynebacterium sp. HMSC11E11
GACCCAGGCCCGGGTCACCGGCCGCCGGTCCGCTGATTGCCCTTGTCCACCTTTCCCACCGCGGTAAACGGGAATTCGTCGACGAGGTCGATCACATCGGGAATCGAGAACGAGGCCAGCCCGTGGCGCCGCAGATGCATTCGCAGTTGCGCCGGGGTGGGGCACTGCCCCTCCTCCCGCGACCGGGGGATGACCAGCGCCCGGATCTTCTCGCCCAGCACCTCGTCCGGGATGCCGACCACCGAGGCGTCGTGGACCCCCGGGTGCGTGAGCAGGCCGTTTTCGACCAGCTCGGGGGCGATCTTCTCCCCTCCCCGATTGATGATGTCCTTCGAGCGGCCGGTGACGGTGATGTTGCCCCGCTCGTCCACCCGCACCAGGTCCCCGGTGCGGTAGAAGCCGTCGTCCGTGAAGCTGCGGCGGTTGTGGTCGGGGGCCCGGTAGTAGCCGCGGATGGTGTACGGGCCACGCGTCAGCAGATGGCCTTCCGTTCCCGCGGGCACCGGCTCTCCACCGTCGTCCACGACGAGCACTTCGTCGGCCGGCGAAACCGGCCGCCCCTGGGTTTTTTCCACGACCTCGTCGGGGTCGTCGAGGCGGGTGTAATTCAACAGCCCCTCGGCCATGCCGAAGACCTGCTGCAGCCGGCAGCCCAGCTCCGGCGTCACCCGGCGCGCCGCCGCCTCGGACAGCTTCGCGCCCCCGACCCACACCGTCCGCAGCGAGGACAGGTCCGAGCCCGCCAGGTCCAGCGAATTGAGCCATGCCAGCAACAGCGGCGGAACCAGCGCCACGTGGGTGATTCGGTGGCGGCCGACGAGCTCCAGGCACGTCGCGGGCGACGGGTCCGGGGCCATCACGATTTCCGCGCCCACCTGCATCGCGCCGAGGATCCCGGGGGCGCTGAGCGTGAAGTTGTGGGTGCACGGCAACGCGATCATCATGACGTCGCCCTTGCGCAGCCGGCACACGTCGACGCTCTCCCGCACGGAGTACAGGTAGTCGTCGTGCGTGCGCGGGATCAGCTTCGGCGCCCCGGTGGTGCCGCCGGACAGCAGCATCAGCGCCATCGAGGACGGCGGCGCCTCATGAGGCGCCTCGCCCTCGTCCCCGCATGCCCGCCACGCCCTCGCCCCGGGCGCGCCGACGGCCGCGACGCGGAGATCGCCGACTTCCCCGGCCACCGTCTCGGCGATGGCCAGGGGGTCGGTCATGCCCTTCCGCTCCTCCGTGACCAGCAGCCGCGCGCCGGAGTGCCGTGCGACGTGGACGAGTTCGGCGCGCCCGTGGGCGGCCAGCGCCAGCACCGGTACCGCGCCGACCCGCAGGATGGCGCAAAAGACCTCGACGAAGGCGACTGTGTTCGGCATGTAGATCAGCACCCGGTCCCCCGGGGCGATGCCGCTCTCGCGAAGCCATTGCGCGGCGCGATCCGCCGATTCGATCAACTGCCGGTAGGTGAGCGTGCCGGATTCGTCCGTCACGCAGGGGGCGTCGCCGTGCTCGGCGCAGACGCGGCCGATGAACCCCGGCAGCGTCTCCCCGGTCCAGTACCCCGCCTCCCGGTAGGCGCGCGCGACGTCGGCCGGGTATTCCACCATGTCGGGGTACCCGCCGGCCTCCGTCTCCGTCGCGTTCCGGTCATCGTTGTCCATCAATCTCGTCCTTTCTCGGTCATCATTGCGACTACGTCGTCGAGGGAGGCGCCGGAGAGGATGCCCGCGATCGGCACCTCCGCACCCGTCGCCGAAGTGATGCGGTTGCATGCGTCGAGGGCCTGGACCGAGTCCAGCCCCAGGGAAACCAGGGGCACGGTCGGGTCGGGGTCGTCGCCTTCGGCGTATCCGAGGGTCTCCAGCAGCACCGACCGGGCGATCGCCCCCGCTCCGGCGGAGGCTCCCGGGGCCGGGGCGGTTTCGGCCGCCGCCGGTTCCCCGTCCTTCACCGGTGTTTCCGGGGCAGGCGGCCCCGCGATGCGCGAGAACAGCCCGGGCATTCCCCGGAGTTCGTGGACCGCCGCCACCTTGCGCCAATCGCCCGAGGCGACCGTGGCCATCGCGTCATCGCCGCCGAACAGCCCGAGCGCGGCATCGACGGCCGCATCCGGGTCCATCGGGCGAAGGCCGATGGCCTCGATCTCGCCGATCGCCCCGTCGTTGTCGGCCCCGACCCCGTGCCACAGGCCCCACCGGATGGCGAGGGCGTCCACCCCGTTTTCGCGGGCCCGGGCCGCCTCGACTTCGAGGAGCCGGTTGACGGCGGCATAGGCGGCGTGGCCCCGACCCCCGATTCCCGCGGACAGCGACGAACAGGCCAGCACCCGGTCCCCGGGGCGGGCCAGCTCCGCCACGACGGCGGCCAACGATCCCCGCTTGGCGGCGTCCGCGCGGTGCCAGGCACCGGCATCCGCGGCACCGTCGTCCGCGGCGGCCGATTCGGCGGAGGCGTAATCGACGGTGCAGTGGACGATCAGGCGCGGGCCGGCGGAGCCCAGGTCCGCGGCCAGCCGGGCGAGCTGCGCCCGATCGGTCGCGTCGCAGCGCACGTGGCGGACGGCGGCGGTTCCCCCGTCCGCCAGCCCGGCGATCTCGGCCGCGACCGCCGCCGACGGTGCATTGCGGGACACGAGCACCACGTCGGCGGCCCCGAGGGCGACGCACCGGGCCGCGAAGGCCCTGCCGACGGGTCCGGTGCCCCCGATGATCACCACGGTGGGCGGAACGTCGGGCGTGCCGGCGGAAATCGGGACGAACCGGCGTCCCAGAAGCTCGCGGCCCCGGACGGCGATTTCCGGTTCCCCCGTGGCGTGGAGGGCCCTGATCACCGATCGGGCGGTCTCGGCGGGGTCGTCGTCCGGTTCGACGTCGATGCGCATCGGTCCCGGGCCGGTCGCGGCGCCGATGCAGCGCATCATGGCCGCCGCCGCGGCGTGCCCCGCGTCGACCCGTCCCGGTGCCGCGTCTCCGGCGGATTCCCCGCCCCGCGTGACCAGGCATGCGGTGCCGGCCGTGCCCGCGGCATCCGCGAGCTCCCGGTGGGCGTCCGCGAGGAACGCCGCCATGGCCTCCGCCGGTTCGTCTCCGGTCCCGCCGTCGGGCGGCAGCACCAGGATGCGTCCCGCGGCGGCCGGCTCATCGACGATCCGGTCGCCGAAGCGGGCCGCCGCGGCCGCCAATTCGGCGCGGAAGGCGTCATCCGCGCCGACGATGCACAGGGAGTCCGGTGCGGCGAGCTCTCCTTCGCCGAGGGCGGACCATCGTTCCGACAAAACGAGCGGCGGTTCTCCCGCCCGCGTCAACGGATTCTGAACCGGGGCCGGAGTCGGGGCCGGACGCGCGGGCACGCCGCCGCCCGGGACCGGGGCGTCCGGTCCCGGTGCCCAGTACTCCGCCCGTTCCCAGACGGTGGCGGGGAAACCCCACGGCACGGCCCCGGGCGACGTCCCGACCGGCGCGTCCAGGCCCCGATGCACCGCGCGGACGGCGGCGAGGGACCCGAGGAAGCCGGAGAGGTCGCCGTCATCCCGGCGCAACGTCCCGATGTTGACGGCGCCCGGGCCGCCGGCCCCGCCGATTCCCGCGAGGATCCCATTGATCGACAATTGGAGGGTGGGATGCTCGGAAGCCTCGATGAACACGTCGGCGCCGGCTTCGGCGGCCCGTTCGACCGCGAGATCGAAGCGGACCCGGTTGCGCAGGTTCCAGTACCAGTACGTCGCCGGGTCGAGGTCGGGGGTGATCGGCCCGCCCAGCGCACCGCCGAAACAGGGGATCGCCGCCGGATCGAAGCGCGGCTCATCCAGGTCATCGAGCAGCCCCAGGAAATCGTCCCGGAAGGCGCCGACGAGCGAAGTGTGGGCCGGGTAGTCGACCCGGATGCGGCGGGCGAACACGCCCCGGTCGGCCATGTCGCCGACGATGCCGTCGATGGCGGGGGTCTCTCCGGCGATGGCGTGGATGCCCGGAGCGTTGACCACGGACAGTTCCGCCCATCCGACCTGCCGGGCCAGGGCCGCCTCGACGGTGTCACGGTCCGCGCCGATCACCGCCATCGCGTTGTCGGCGGCCAACCGCCCGTCGGCGATGAGGTCGTGGACCAGCCGCGCCCGCGACCCGACGACCCTGACGGCGTCGCGCGCCCCGATCAGCCCGGCGACCCGCGCGGCGGCGATCTCCCCCTGGCTGTGCCCGATGGCCATGTCCGGTTCCACCCCGTGCTCGCGCCAGAGTTCGGCGAGCCCGATCATGTGCACGAACAGGGCGGGCTGCACGACGCGGATGTCGTCGCCGTGTTCGGGTTCCAGCAGGTACCTGCCGGGGCGGAACCCGAAGATCTCGTCGAAAAGCAGGTCGTATTCGGCGACCGTCGCGCGGTACCCGGGCGACGCGGAGTGCGCCAGCAGCCCCATGCCGGGGCGCTGGGACCCCTGTCCCGGGAACACCATCGCGATGGTTCGGGCGGAGGCTTCGCCGGCCGCGGTTTTCCCGGCGGCGCGGCCCTGCGCCAGCGCGTCCAGGTTCTCGAGCAGTTCCGCCCGGTCGGCCGCGACGATGACGGCGCGGAAGCGCCTCCACCCGCGGGTCGCGTCGAGGGCCGCCGCGACGTCGCCGACGGAGACGTCCGGCGACTCCCGCAGGAAGGCGGCGATGGCGGCGGCCTCGCGGGCGACTCCGCCGCGGTGCGCCGACGAGACGACGACCATCGGCGGCGCGCCATCGTGGTGTGCGGTGTTCATCGTGATGCTCCTTCAGTGTCGCCGGGCGCGGAATCGCCCCCGCGTTCGTCCATTTCGATGATCAACTGCGCGTTGGTCCCCGCCATCCCGAAGGAGGACGCCACGGCGCAGCGGCGCCCGTCGCAGGCGGGCCACTCGGCGGATGCCATCGCCGGCCGGAGTCTCGTCTCTTCCCAATCCAATGCCCGCGTCGGCTCCCCGATGTGCGGGCTCCGCGGAATCCGGCCGTGCCATCCCGACAGCAGGACCTTGGCCAGGCCCAGGCCACCGGCGGCGGCCTGGGCGTGGCCCAGGTTGGCCTTGATGGACCCGATCGACGCCGACGGAGCGCCATCCGGGCCCGGTTGCCCGTAGGTGCCGTGCAGCGCCCGGAGTTCTATGGGATCTCCGACGGCCGTGGCGGTGCCATGGCCCTCGATCATCGTGATGTCCGCCGCGGCCAGGCCGGACACGGCCAGCGCCCTGCGGCACAGCGCCTCCTGGGCCCGATGGGAAGGCACCGCGAGCGGGGCACCGGAGCCGTTGTGGTTGACCACGGCCGCCCGCACCCGGCCCAGGATCCGCGCGCCCCGGGCCCGGGCGGCGTCCTCCCGTTCCACCACGAACAGGGCCGCCCCCTCCGACCACACGGTCCCCGACGCCCGCGACGAATACGGCCGGCAGCGCCCGTCCGCCGAAATCGCGCCGTTCGCCGAGAATTCGACGAAGGGTGCCGCGGAGCCCATGACGCAGACCCCGCCCGCCAGCGCCCAGTCACTCTCCCCCGACGCGACGGAGGCGACGGCCGCGGAAATCGCCGCGAGGGACGACGCGCAGGCGGCGTCGACGGTCATCGACGGCCCATGCAGGCCGAGCGCATGCGACACCCGCCCCGACACCGCGGAGAGGGACACGCCGGTCCCGCGGAACCCGGAGAGCTCGTTGACTTCGTCGATGCGCGGGCCGTATTCGGTGTAGGACGCCCCGATGAAGCAGCCGCCCCATTGCCCGGACAGGGACGCCGGGTTCAATCCGGCGTTCTCCAGCGCCTCCCACGCGACCCTCAGCCCGACCCTCTGCTGGGGATCGAGCGCGGGCGCTTCGCGGGGAGCCACCCCGAAGAACGCGGCATCGAACTCCGCGGCATCGTCCAGGAACCCGCCCGAATCGGGCACCGGCGCCCAGCCGGGCCGGTCGCCGAGGGAGAACAGCAGGTCCAACGGCCAGCCGCGGTCCCGGGGCAGGGGGCCGAGCACGTCGCGCCCGGCCTCCAGCATCCGCCACAGGGAGGTCGGCCCGGTCACGCCCCCAGGGGCGGCGACGCCCATTCCGGTGATCACGATGGAGCTCATGGCCGCACCAGTCCCACGATGGCGGCGGCGACGGCCCCGACGCGGTCCTCGATGTAGAAGTGTCCGCCGGGGAACAGCCGCACGTCGCAGCCGCCGCAGGTGTGCCCCGACCAACCGAAGAGGTCGCCGGGCGTGACGTGTTCGTCGTCCTCGCCGCCGAAGGCGCTGATGGGGGCGGCCAGCGGCGCCTCCCCGGCCGTCTCGTAGCGGTCGAAGGCCGCGTAGTCGGCGCGCAGGGCCGGCAGCGCGAGCCGCATGATGTCCGGGTGGCCCAGCACGTCCCCGCCGGTTCCGCGCAGCGCCGCCAGGTGGCGGACCATCCCTTCATCGTCGGTGGGATGGGGCGGCAGGTCGGCCACCCGCGACGGCGCCACGGCACCGGAGACGAACAGGCGCCCCACGGCGACCCCCTCCTCCTCGAGGCGGCGCGCCAGTTCGAAGGCGACCATCGACCCCATGCTGTGGCCGAACAGGATGGGCGCCGGGCCGTCGCAAAGCAGGGATCGCAGCTCGGCGAGCGCGCCGTCCGCGTAGCCGCCGATGGTCTCCGGGGCGGGGTCGGCGATGCGGTCCTGGCGGCCCGGGTACTGCAGCGCGATGACGTCCACCGCCCCTTGCGCCGCTTCCTCGATTGCCGCGGCCAACGGCCGGTAGGCCGCCGCCCCGCCGCCCGCGTGGGGGCAGATCACGAGGGGCGTCGCCCCCCGCACCGCTGCGCGCCCGAAGCGGCGCAGCCAAGCGGATCCGATCTGGGTCTGCATGTGTTTCCTTTCGAAGTGTGTGATTCGGGTCCCGGTCGGGGTCGTCAGCGGAGAATCCCCCCGAGGGCCATGGCATCGAATTCGTCGGGCACGGGCCCGTCCGCGATCGCCGCGTCCGGGGCGTCGGCGATGGCGCGCACGCACCCGAGGAAGAGCTTTTCGATGACCTCCGCCGCGGCGTCGTCGATGACGCCCGCGGCGAAGGTGAACAGGAACCGGGTCCCCGCTCCCCCGATGACGGAGTCCCCGGGGAACACCATCAGCAGCGCCGCGTTGTCCGTGGTGCCGCCCGGGTCGGTGCCGACGTGGCCCAGCCCGCAGGACTCCAGGATCGACGCGAGCCGGTCCTGGTGCGGGGGGTAGGACTGGTGCACGAACATGGTGTCGAACAACCGGCGCGCGCCCGTGACGGACAGCGCCCGGGTCATGGGGAAATGGTCGTGGCCCAGCAGCGGCAGGCGCTCGTCGCGCATCTGCGCCAGCGCGCCGGCCCAGGTGCCGGAGGGGTCGACCGACGCCGGGACGGCGACGAGGTTGGCGAAGCAGCCGATGCCCTCCGCCACTCCGGCGATGGAGGGATCGCGCCCGGACACGACCTCCCCGAACACGACGTCGTCCCTGCCGAGGACGATCCCGAGGGTCCGCGCCCACGCCGCCTGGTAGGCGACGGCCGGGGTGACCCCGAGTCGGCGGGTGACCGCGTGGAGCCGGTCCACGACGTCCTGGCCGACCGAGCTCATCCGCGACGACTGACCCGCCCGGGTGGGCGTGGCCTCCGGCCCGACCAGCGCCGGGACGACCCCGCGCAGCCTGGCTTCCCAGGCCCTCCGGGCCTCCGGCCCGTCTTCCGCGATCGCCTCGAGCAGCGCCGGGAACGCCCCGGGGTCGCCGATGCGGCCGACGCCCGGGTCGGCCCCGATCTCTCGGGCGTATTCGGCGAAGATGGCCAAGGGCAGCAGCTGCCCGGTCCAACCGTCGGTGAGGATGTGGTGGGCCGAGATGAGCACCAGCGTCTCGCCGTCGGCGCCGTCGCCGGGGTGCGCGACCGTGATCCGCAGCAGGGGCGCGGCGGCGAAGTCGAATCCCTCGGCGGCGTCGGCGGCGATGAGGTCGGGGGCCCGGTTCGCGTCGCGGACCCGGCAGCCGAACGCGCCGCAGGGCCTGACGACGCCCACCGGGGTGCCGTCCACCGTGGCCGCGGGTTGGATGCGCAGGTTGGGGAACCGCCGCAGCACGGCGCCGACGGCTCGGCCCAGCGCCGCGGCATCGACGCGGCCGCGCACGCGCAGCGGCGTCTGCACCGCGTATCCCGCGGGATCGCCCGAGGTCAGCGACGAAAGCATCAGCCCTTCCTGCATCGGCGTCAGCGGCAGCACGTCCTCGATCTCGCCGCCCCAGGCGCGGACGTCGGCGTCCGTGATGCCGGGGGCGGTGAAATCGGCGGGTGCGCGCCGGGCATCCCCCGTCGCCGCCGCGGCCGCGATGTCCGCCAGCGCGGCCCCGAGCTCCCGGCCGACGTCCGCGGCGCCGGGTGCGCCGGGCACCTCCGCGGCGACCCTGATGGTCGCGGCCAGCAGCCCGTCCGCGCCGACGTGCGACGTCACGTCGATGACGTTGGGCAGCGGCGCCGACGCATCGGCCGCGCCGATGAGGGCGGGGGCTTCCGGGGCGGGCGCGAAGTCCCCTTCCCGGGCATCGGAGGCGACGGTCCCGAGGTGGTTCAGGCAGGCGATGGGCCGGGGCGCCGGTCGCCCGCCCACCCACATGGCGCAGCCGTGGACGTGGACGTCATCGGGCAGGCGCCGGCGGGCCCGGCGCACGGCGTGCACCGCGGCGACGGGGTCGAGGCCGTCGCCGACCTCCACCGCGACGGGGTACGCGGCGGTGAACCAGCCCACCGCGTCGGGCGGCACCGGTGGCACGGAGCCGGTCGCGTCGCGGCCGTGGGATTCGAGGGTCATCCCGACCGTGCCGTCGGCGTCGAGGCCCAGACGGCGCAGCGCCATGGCCAGCCCGGCGATGAGCAGGTCCTGCCCGCGGCACCCGAAGGCCCGCTCCACGCCGGCAGCGAGTGCGGCGGACGACGCTTCGGGCATGGTGATCTCCGCGATGTCGACCGTCGCTTCGGTGTCGCGGGCCGGGTCGATGGCCAGCGTCCCCGATGCGTCCGCGGCGATCTTCTCCCAGGCGGCGAGATCTTCGTCGAGTTCGCCCGACAGGGTGGCGGCGCGCAGGCGGCGCGCATGGTCCGCGACGGCCGCTTCCGGCCGGCGGGCGGCGGCGGTGTGCTTTGCGACGCCGCGGAGATCGCGGAAGTCGTCGATGAGGGTCTCCCAGGACACCGCGTCGACGACGAGGTGATGGGCGACCAGCACGATGCGGCGCCCGGCGGGGAGTTCGGCCACCGCGCCGGCGAGCATCGTCCCGCGGGCGGGATCGAGCCGGGAGGCGAGCTCCCCGATCAGTTCCCCGGCCCCGTCCGCGGCGGCGACCTCCGCCTCCGCCTCCGCCATCGTGAATGGTTCGGCGCCGGCGGGCGGCTCCGCGAACATCGGCCATCCGCCGTCGCCGGCCACCGCGCGGGAGAGGATGGGGTGGAGCCCGGCCAGGCGTTCCAGAACCTCCGACAGCCGTTCCGCGCCGAAATCCGCCGGCGCGGTCAGCAGCCGCGCCTGGCACAGGCCACCGCCGCCGGGGGCCGACTCCAGCAGCGCCGCGGCCAACGGATGGACGGGAGCCGGCGCGGCGAATCCCCCGCCGTCCGCCCCGTCGGCGGGATCGGTCGCGGACACCGGCCGCGCGGCGGCGGCCACGGTGCGGACGGTCCCGCCGCCGAGGATGTCGCGCACCTCGGCCTCCCAGCCGCTGCGGCGCAACAGCGAGATCGCGCGGATCGCCGTGATGGAATCGCCCCCGAGCTCGATCAGCCCGGACTGCGCGGTCGGCCGGACATCCTTCCCGATGGCGCGCGCGAACGCATCGGCGACGGCCAGCTCGGCCGCCCCGCGCGGTTCGTCGGCGTCGCCTCCGGCGGCATGTGCGCCCGGGGGTTCCGGCAGGGCCGCGCGGTCGAGTTTCCCGGTCGCGGTCGTGGGGAGGGAATCCACTGCGACGATCGTCCTGGGCACCATGTACGCGGGCAGGGCCCGGTCCAGCTCCGCGAGAATGGCGCGCTCGTCCGGCTTTCCGCCGTCGGCCGCGACCACGTAGCCCACGAGCCGCGCCGGTGCGCCGGTTACCCCGAAGAGCCGGCACGCGCCGGCCGCGACCCCGTGCACCCTGCACAGCGCCGCGTCGATGTCGAGCAGTTCCACCCTGTTGCCCCGGATCTTCACCTGGTCGCCGATGCGGCCGAGGAAGCGCAGCATGCCGTCGGCTCCCCATTTCGCCACGTCGCCGGTGCGGTACAGGGTTCCGCCGGGTTCGAAGGGGTCGTCCACGAAGGCATCCGCGGTGGCGTCCGGGGCCCCGTGATACCCGTGGCCGACCTGCACCCCGCCGATGCACAGCTCGCCGGCCTCGCCGACGGGCAGCTCCCGCAGGTTTTCGTCCAGGACGTGGAGGTCGTTGTTGTCCTCGGCGGCGCCGAGCAGGAAGCCGTCCTCCGGGAAATCATCGCCGTATTCCACCCAGGCGACGTCCATCGCAGTTTCGCTCGGGCCGTAGAGGCCGTGCACGCGGCAGCCGATCTCCGCCCTCGCCCGGCGCGCGAGATCGGTGGGCACCGCTTCGCCGCCGAGCAGCAGGTGGCGCAGCGTCCTCAGCCGCCCGGCCGCACCCGCCGCGAGCAGCTCGCGCAGCAGGCCGGGCACCAGCGACAGCACCGTGACCCGGTGTTCCTCGATCATCGAGGCAAGGCCCTCGGCGTCCCCCGCCCACCAATCGGCCGGGGGAATCACGGCCGTGCCCCCGGAAGTCAGGGCCAGCAGCACTTCGCCCATGCCCACGTCGAACGAGATCGGCGCCTTGTGCAGCATCCGGATCGGGCCGTCGCCGAAGGTGCGGGCCATCCACTGCAGATGGGACGCGACGCCCCGGTGGTGGTTGACCACTCCCTTGGGCCGGCCCGTCGTCCCCGACGTGTAAATGAGGTAGACCGGGTCGTCGCCTCGGATGGGCCGCGCCGGAACGAATTCGGGCGTTCCGGCTTCCGGCCCCTCCTCATCGATACGCTCCACGTCGATGATCGCGGCCGCCGTGTCCGGCAGCGGGACATCGCCGGCGCGGACGATGGCCGCGGGTGCGGCGTCGTCGAGCATCATCCGGATCCGCTCGGCGGGGTACCGGGGATCCACCGGGACCACCGCCGCGCCCGTGCGGATCACGGCGGTGATCGCGCAGGGCAGCCACGAACCGCGTTCGGCGACGACGGCGACGATCTCGCCGGCGCGCGCCCCCGCCTCCGCGAGCCGCGCGGCCAAGGCCGAGACCCGCGCATCGAACTCGGCGTAGGTGAGAGTGCGGTCCTCCGCGACCACCGCCACCGCATCCGGCGACGCGGCCGACGCCGCGCGGATCATCGCGTCGACGTCGCCGGGCTCGACCGGCACCCGGCGGCCCCGGCCCATCGCGGAGGCGGGCGCGGCGGCCGACTCGATCTCGGCCCGCGCCACCTGCGCCAATTCCTCCGTCGGCACGTCGGCGCCCGCGTTCGACAGCACCGCGGCCAACGCCCGTTGCAGGGCCCGCGCCCCCTCGGCCGACACGGAGTCCAGGCGGTGGGTCATCTGGACCTCCACCCGGCCCGGGTGCATGAACGCCTCCGTGGCCACCGCGTGGAGCGCGGCATCGGCGTGGACCAGCTCCCACGAGGTCTCCGCGCCCGGCAGCCGCGGCCCGGCGATGCCCTCGTGGAGGAAGAGGACGAGCACCGGGAACAGGGTCTCCCCCGCCGCCCGGTCGACCCCCGCGATGGCGGCGATCCGATCGAACGGGATGGATTTCGCCGACATCGCGCCGGTGATGGACCTCGCGGCCCGCAGCACCAGATCGCCGAACGTCTCCGCTCCCCCGTCCGAGATCCGGATGGGCACCTGGTTGCTGAAATTGCCGATCAGCTCATCCGCGCCGACGGCCTCCCGGTTGGCCACCGTCGTGCCGGTCACCGTGTCCCGCGCCCCGGTCACCGCGCGCAGCACCAGATGATGCGCCGCGAGGAACACGGCGAACGGGGTCACCGACGACTCCTCCGCGATGGCCGTCAGCGCCCGCGCGGCGTCGTCGGGAAGCACTGCGTCGACCCGTCCACCGGCGTTCGGGGGAGCATCCGCGGCCCCGCCGAGCATCGGCCTCATCTGCGGCACACCGTCCGGGAACACGGAACGCCAATGGTCCTCTCCGGAAGCGTCCGGATGGGTCGCCTCCCATTCCGCGAAGTCGGCGACCTGGACGGCCAACGGCGGGACGGAGCCGTCCCCCTCGGTGGGCCGGCCGGTGCGCAGCCGATACGCGCGGGCGACGTCCCGGGCCAGCACGGGCATGGTCATCCCGTCCCAGGCGATGTGCTGGATCACCATCACCGCATCCACCCGCCCGGGGCCCCGTTCGCAGATGGCCAAGCGCAGCGGCGACTGCGCCGCCAGGTCGAAGGGCCGGCGGACCTGCTCGGCGGCCAGCGCATCGACGGCGGCGTCGCCCGCGTCGCCCGGCGGCATCGCGTGCCGGGTGATCTCCGGTTCGAGGTCGGCGTGGATGCGCTGTTGCAGGGCTCCTTCGTCGTCTGCGTGATACGTCGTGCGCAGCACTTCGTGCCTGTCGACGAGATCCCCGAAGGCCCCCGCGAGCGCTTCGGCGTCGATGCGGCCCTCGAAGGTGAACTTCAGGCAGAGGTTGTACGACACGTCGTCCGGGTCGAGCGCCGAGGCCAGCCACACGGATTTCTGCGCCGCCGACGCGGGCGCCCGATCCGGCAGCGACCGGGCCGGGCGGTCGGCCACCGTGCCGGATTCGCCGCGGTGCCGGGCCATCAGCCGCCGCACCTCTTCCAGGTCCCTCATCGCGCGTCCTCCCCGCCATCGGCGAACTCCATCAGCATCGCCGCCATCGCGGCGACGTCCCCCGGCGATCGGCCGGACTCGCTCACCCGCGCGGCGATGCCGCGCACCGTCCGCGCCTCGAAAACGTCCGCGACCGAGAACGCCGCGGCGTCGAGAAGCTCGCGGATCCGGGCGGTCAGGGTCGTGGCCAGGATCGAGTTGCCGCCGACATCGAAGAAATCGTCCGCGGCGGAACAGCCGCCGGCCCCGGTCAGGGCCCCGAACAGGTAGGCCACCGCCGACTCGACCGGACCGTCCGGGGGCTCGGCGACGCCGCGCGGCCCACGGTCGACCAGAGCGGACACGGCGGCCCGGTCCTTCTTGCCGTTGGCGGTCACGGGCAGCTCCTCGATGACGGCGATCGCATCCGGGATCATGTACTCCGGCACGATCCCCGCCAGCGCCGCGCGCGCCTCGGCGCCGGTGGGCACACGCCCGGCATCCGGCGCCGGCACGATCGCCGCGACGATCGCGCCATCGGCCCCGGTCGCCGCGGCACCGGAAACCCCGGGCAGAGATTCGAGCGCCGCCTCCACCTCGCCCAGCTCGACGCGGTAGCCGCGGATCTTCAGCTGACCGTCGGCGCGGCCGATGAACTCCACGCGCCCGTCGGGCAGCACGCGGCCCAGATCGCCCGTGCGATACCAATCCACGGAACCGGACCGGATGAACTTCAACGCGGTCAATTCCGGCATGCCGCGGTAGCCCCGCGCGACGGCGGCGCCGCCGATCCACACTTCGCCGATTACGTGATCGGGGCATTCCTCGCCGCGTTCGTTCACCACCTTCAGCTGGACCCCGTCCAGAGGCAGCCCGTACGGGACCGACGCGAAGTCGTCCGGGTAATCGGGCCCCACCTCCTCGCGGGTGGAGTGGATCGCCGCTTCGGTGGCGCCGCCCATGGCGATGAACCGGAGCCCCGGGACGCGCCTCGACAGGGCGCGGCCCAACGACGGCGGCACCCGGTCACCTCCGGTGAGGATCAGCCGGACGCCCGCCAGCTCGTCGTCCGACGCGATGTCGTGGAGCATCCCCACCAGCCCGGGCGCGGCATTGACGACGGTGACGGAGTGCTCGCGGATCAGACGCGCCCATTCCGCCGCGTCGCGGGTCGACTCCTCGCCGACGAGCACCACGGCGCCGCCGACGGACAGCGGGAGCATCAGATCCAGGACGGAGAGGTCGAAGTCGAACGCCGACAGGGCGATGGTCCGGTCCTCCGGCCCGCACCCGAACCTCGACGCGATCGCGTCGATGGTGTGGGCCGCCGCGCCATGAGCGACCTCCACCCCCTTGGGCTCGCCGGTGGAACCCGAGGTGAACAGCACGTAGGCCAGGTCCTCCGGCCCCGCGCCGGCGTCCACGCCATCCGCCGCCCCGTCCGGGACGGCCGCGGGATCGACGACGGCGACCTCCGGGGGCAGTTCGCCGATGCGGGCCGGATCGGCGATGACGTGCCGGGCACCGCCGCTCCGCAGAATCGCATCCCGGCGCGGACCCGGCTGCCCGACGCCGATGGGCAGGTAGGCGGCGCCCGCCATGAGGACGGCCAGGATCGCGGTGATCTGGCCGACTCCCCGGGGCAGGGACACTGCGACGACGTCTCCCGATCGGACCCCGCGACGGCGCAGTTCGGCCGCCAGCGCTGCGGCTCCGTCCGCCAATTCGCCGTAGGAGACGGCGCCGTCCGCGGACACGGCCGCGACCCGCTCCGGGGCCTCCTCCGCGCGGCGCAGGAACTCCCGGTGCAGCGTCCGCCGCCCGATCGCGGCGCCGCCATCGGCCGAGTCGCGGGCGATGGCCGCCCGGCGCGAGGCCTGCGCCGGGGGCAGCGGCACCGACAGCGGGCGGTTCCAGTCCGGGACATCGCGGGCGACCGCGTCGAGCAGGCGCGTGAACGCGCCGAACATGTCGCCGATGACGCCCTCGGGCAGGCAATCGCGCCGGACGTCCCAGTTGACCAACAGTCCCCCGTCCAATTCCACGACCTGGGCGTCGATGTCGACCTGCGGGCCCTGCGAAAGGATGTGCACGGGATCGCCGGCGATGTCCCGGACCCGGCTCGAGAAGACCTCGCCGAGATCGAGGCCGGACGTGAACACCACCGAGGCCATGACCGGCTCGCCCCGGTGGGCGCCGAGCGACCGGAGCACGTCGAGCCCCGTCACCGTCGAGTGCGAGGCCGCGAGATGGACTTCGCGGGACAGCGCCCGGACGCGGTCGAGGAACGATGCTCCCGGACCCGCGTCCACCCCGACGATCACGGAGTTCGTGAAGTCGCCGACGACGCCGCCGATGTCCGGGTGCACCTGCTCGCGGGCGAACAACGGCACGTTGAGCAGGAACCTCCGCTGCGTCGACCAGCGGGCGATGACCTCGGTGAACAACGTGGCCAGCACCATCGCCGGCGTCACGCCCGCGGCGTGGGCCGCATCGCCGAACCGGGCCGCGTCGAGTGCCCCGACCCTGTGCTCGAGCCGGATGCTGCGCCGGGGGTCGGCGCGCCGGGCCTCCTCGACGAAGGGCAGGGCGGGGGGCGGCGGCAGTTCGGGCACCCGCGTTTCCCAGTACCGCGCGTCCTCCGGGTCCGGTCCGCCGGAATCCGCCATGGCCAGGCGGTACTCCCGGTACGTCACGCCGGGTCGCTCGGGGACGGTGCGGTCGTCGTCGCCGTCGGCGGGCTCCGTCCCGTGCGCCAGCTCGCTCCGGTAGATGCGCATGAGGTCGTCCAGGAGCGTGCGGTAGCTCATCGCGTCGCAGGCGAACATGTCGACGTCGACGTGCAGGCGATGGCGGTCCCCCGGCAGCAGCGTGAGGGTGAGGTCGATGACCTCGCCGGCATCCACGTCGAGTTTCTGGTAGCTCTTCGCCTCCCGCTTTTCCCGCAGCCGCCGCTCGATCTCCTCTTCCGGCAGGCAGGTCGCGTCGTCGATGGTCAGGGCCGGCCCGGGCGAGGCGGGCAGCACCCGCTGCCGCCCGTCGCCGAGCGCCCGGGTGCGGAGCATCGGGTGCAGGTCGATGAGGGCGCGGGCGGCGCGCTCCAGCGCCGCGGCGTCGATTCCCCCGCCATCGAACTCGACGTAGAGGTGCGCCGCGACTCCACCGAGGCCGAGGTCGTCGCGCCGGCCCACCCAGTAGGCGTGCTGCATGGGAGCCATGGGGAAAGGCTCGCCATCATCCTCGTCCGCGCCACCGGGGACGGTCATCCCGCCCGAGGGGTCCGCCCCACCTTCGGCGGCGGCGGATTCGCCGATGATCCGCAACCACGCTTCGGGCGTCGGCTCCAGCACCAGGGCCGAATAGTGGACGCCGCAACCTCTGCGGCGGAGTTCCTCGCTGATCCCGATCACGCCGAGGGAATCGAGGCCGAGGTTCACCAGATCATCGCCGGCGCCGATGTCGGCCGGGCTCACGCCGAGTTCTTCGGCGAGGATGCCGCGGAGGGTTTCCAGGTCAATCATTAGTCGTTTTCGTCTTTCTCGTTCATCGCCGATCCGGCGAAGGTTTCCAGCGCCCGAACGACGCCGGTGCGGAATCGTGCGGCCGCGTCCTCGCCGACGGCGGGGACGTCGATTTCGAACCGCAGGCCGAGCACGGGTCCCCCGGGGCCCCGGTCCATGGCCGCCGTGATCTGCGCTCCGTGGCACGGGGGGACGGCGGAATGGCCCGGTGCGCCGAATCGCCGGAAGAACTCCCCCTGGCCGATCAGCCGGCATTCGCGGGTCTCGGGCATCGCCATGTCCATGCGCCCGAGGTAGTTGACGTTCACGGCGCCCACCGCCGACGGATCCGTCGTCGGCGACGGCGGGGGCCCGCCGCCCGCGATGAAGCCCCTCGCGTCGGCCGCGGGAATGAGGACGGCTTCTTCGGCGGTCAACCAGCCGACCCGCCGATCGGCGCCACCGTCGGGGCGGCCCAGCGTGGTGCGGGTGATTGCCGTCATCCCCGATTCATCTGGGGTCGCGGCGACGGCGACGGCCGATTCCAGGACGTCCCGCAGGGATGCGCCGCGCTCGAGCGCCGCGCGTTCCACCGCGGCGGTGGTCGCGGCGTCGAGAACCTCGTGCCGGGCGCGGACGTCGGCGGGCCGGTCGACCCGCGGGTCCGCGTGCCGCAGCCCCACCGGGGGGACGGGCACCCGCCGGAACGGGCTGCCGGGGGCTTCCGTCTCGGACGGGCCGTGCGGGGCATCGCCGCGCGCTTCTTCGCCGAGGGGCGGCTGCCCGCCCAGGGCCAGCGCGAGATCCTCCAGGATGAAGCGCCACGACATCATGTCAACCGCGAGATGGGCGATGGTGACCACCAGCCAGGGTTCGGTTCCGCCGCCATAGGTGGCGGCCACCATCCGGCCGGCGGCCGGATCGAGTGCGCCGTGGTGGGCATCGAGGACGCCGCCCTCGTCCCGTTCGCCGGATCCGGCGATGCGGAAGACGAATTCCGGGTCCTCCCGCGGGATCAGCCGTGCCCGGGGGCCGGAATCGTCGTACCGGGCGCCGAGTGCGGGGTGCGCGCCGATCACGCGCCGCAACGCGGACTCGGCGGCATCGGCCGAGATGCCCGGGCGCAGGCGCAGGCCCTGTGAATGGGTCGATTCAACTGCTCCGCCGAGCACCGCGAACCGGGCCGCCAGCGGGGCCAGTTCGATCGGCCGGCCGGGGTCGGCGCCGGCAGCGGGAGCCGGGGGCTCGGCCGCGATCGGCCGGACGATCGCCGCCAGCGACCTGAGGTCCGCGGCGCCCAATGCCGGGGCCGCGCCGACGTCGAGCCCCTCGGCGCGCAGGCGCACGATGAGATCCATGACGCCGAGGCTGTCGATGCCGGCGTCGGCGAGACCGGAGGACAATGCGACGTCCATGCCCGTCATGGCGCGGACGCACCGGGCCACCGCCTTCTCCTCGGGAGTGGAGGGCGCCCCGTCGGTGCGCGCCATCTCTTCGCGGACCATCGCCGCCGCCGCGGCGGAGTCCAGTTTGCCGTTGCGGTTGAGCGGGATCGACGCGCATTCGACCACGGGCGAGGGCAGCAGGTACGACGGCAGCAGCTTCGCCGCCTCAGCCCGGATGTCCGCCACCGGCGACGATGCGACGACCAGGGCCGCCAGCCGCATCCGGTTGCCGACCCGGTGCGCGATCACTTCGGCGGCCTCGACTCCGTCGATGGAGCGGAGCACCACTCCGGCTTCGGCCGGTTCGACGCGGTAACCGTTGATCTTGATCTGCTCGTCTGCGCGCCCCCCGAACACCAGCAGCCCGTCGCCGCTGCGGCGGCGGACGATGTCCCCGGTGCGGTACCAGCGGCGGCCCTCACTTTCTACGAAGGAACGCCGCGTCAGTTCGGGCCGGCCGATGTAGCCGATCGCCAACTGCGGGCCCGAGATGATCAGTTCGCCCGACCCATCGGGCGGCACCGGGCGCAAACGGTGGTCGACGACGGCGACGGCCATCCCGTCCAACGGTCGCCCGATCGTCGGCTCCGGGTACTCGGACAAGGGGGCCATGAGGGCCTCGACCGTGGTTTCCGTCGGGCCGTAGCAGTTGATCGCCTCGAGGCCGGCCATGCCGCGCAGCCTCCGCCAGACGTCGCGGGAGATGGCCTCCCCGCCCAATGCGAGGACGGACAGGGGCGCGCCCTCCGCGAAGAACCCGGCGCGTTCCAGTTCCGCCAGCATCGACGGGGTGGTGTCGAAGACATCGATGGCGTTGTCGCGCAGGGCCGCGACCAGCCGCGCCGGATCCGAGCGGTCGGGGCCGTCCAGCATGACGACGGTCGCCCCGCTGAGCAGGGCGATCCCCGGCTGCCACGCGGCGTCGAACCCGGTCGACCAGCCATGCCCGACGCGCACTTGCCGCCCCAGTTCGGCGGCGAGCGGCGCCAGGATGTTCCGGCCGTGGTGCCGCCACAGATTGAGCAGCGCCCGGTGCGGAACCAGGACGCCCTTCGGCCGGCCCGTCGTGCCCGAGGTGAACACCGCGTACATGGGGTCCTCCGGTGCCGGGGCTTTCGTCCCGGCCGAAGCACGCAGCGGCCCCCACCAGCGCAGTTCGCCGGAGAGGTCCGGCATGGCCGTCGTCAAGCGCCAGTTGGCGTCCTCTTCCGACGACGGCGCGTTCCCGGGGTCGTCCTCCCCCAGGCAAGCGCGCACCCGGCCGGCGACGCCGTCGGCGGCCAACAGGTGGCGCGCCCCGGAATCCTCGATGATCGCCGCGGCGCGCTGCGGCGGCGAATCCGGATCGATGTGGATGGTGTGCGCCCCGAGGGCCGCCACCGCGAAGGGGGCCGCGAGCACGCGGCGATCCCGCGGCAGCATCACGGCCACGGCGTCGCCGGCGGAGACCCCGGCGGCGCGCAGCCCCGACGCCATCGCCTCGGCGAGCTCGGCCACGCCCCGGAAATCGACGGTCCCGTGCACGTCGACGATCGCGTCCGCACCGGGGCACTCGTCCGCGATGGCGCGCAGCGCTTCATCCGCCGTTTCCGGCCCCGGCCCGGGATCCGGCCGGGCGCCCCGGATGATCGGCGTCTCGGAATCGAGCAGTACGTCCACGGAAGCGAGCGAGCCCGCCCCCGCCAAACGGCCGAGAACCGCCACGAAGCGGCGCGCCATGATGTCCGGGTCGAATCCCGACCCGGGAGCCGATTCGACCCGCACCACCAGGCGCCCGCCCTCGATGACCGGCACGACCGTCAGCGGATAGTGGCTGGGAGAGTCGATGCGGTCCAGGCCCAGGCGCGCACCGCCGCCGCAATCGAAATCGTCGCCGTGGGCGGGGGCGTCCCCGCGCGGCGTGTTCTCGAAGACGAGGAGGGTGTCGAAAAGGTCGCCCGCGCCGATCGACTTGATGATGTCGGACATGCCGATGTGATCCGCGTCCCGCAGGGCTCCGGTGACCGACTGGAGACGGGCACCCGCCTCCGCGGGCGACGCATCGCCGACGTCCACGCGGACCGGGACCGTGGAAACCAGGCCCCCGATCATGCGGTCCGCACCGGGGATCGACGGGTGCCGGCCGGCGACGGTCTGCCCGAAGCACACGTCGTCGCGGCCCACGAGCCCCGACAGGATCCGCGCCCACGCCAACTGCATGAGTGTGTTCGCGGTCAAACCGGATTCCCGGGCGAAGGCCAGCAGCCCGGCGGTATCGGCCTCGCCGAGCACGACTTCGCCCACTTCGGGGGCGCCCGCCGGCCTTCCCGCGGGCCCCACCATCGGCATTTCGGCGAATCCGGAGAAGGCGCGGCGCCAGGCGTCGCGGGCTTCCCCGGGATCCGCCGCGGCCACCCAAGCGGCGTGATCGCGGATCGGCGGCGCCGGCGGCAGCTCGTCGGCCTCGTTTGCCATGGCCGCGACGATCTCGCCCAGGAAGATCGGGATCGACCATCCGTCAATGACGATGTGATGGACGGTGATCAGGATCCCCCACTCAGATTCACCGAGCCGGACGGCTTTGACCCTGGTCAACGGGCCCGCGATCGTGTCCAGGGGCCGGGCCTGCTCCCGCTCCGCATGCCGTTGCAATTCGGCGCCGGGATCCGCGGCCCCACGGGCGTCGATCTCGGACCAGTCGAACCGGGGCGCCCCGGGCACGACGAGCACGGGGTGGGGCACGCCGGCGGACAGCACCCGGCCCCCGAGGTGCGGATGGCGCCCGACGACGGTGCCAAGGGCCTCCCGAAAGCGATCGAGCGCTCCGGGACCGGTCAGCCGCAGCCGGAGGACGACCAGGTAAGGGTCATACTCTTCCGTTGCGGCGCCGGTCGCCCACAGGCCCGACTGCTGCGGGGTCAGCGCGACGACGTCGGCGATGGCACCCGTCATCGGTTCTCCTCCCCGAGCAGCGCCGAGAGCTGCTCGGCGCTGAGCCCGGACGCGGACATGGGTTCGGCGGACGCGGCCGTCTCCGCCGCCCCGCCGGCGGCATCCGTTCCGGACCCATCCGCGGCGCCGGGGCGCATCAGGCCGGCGAGCTCGCCGAGCACCGGATGCTCGAAAATGCCGCGGACCTCGAGGGACATCCCGCGCGCGGACAACGCGGCGCTGAGCCTCAACGCGGCCATGCTGTCGCCGCCGAGCCGGAAGAAGTCGTCGCCGGGGCCCGGCGCCTTTTCCTCCGGAAGGTCGAGGACTTCGGCCACCGCGGCGCACAGGACGCCGAGGTTCGCGTCGGCGGCGCCTCCGGGCGCCCCGGAGCCGGCTTCCGCGCCGGGTTCCGATGCGCCCAGTTCCGATGCGCCGGACGGGGCGGCCTTCTGCCCGGCCCCCTCGATCGCGGCGGTGACCGCGGCGAGGAGTGAGCGGGCGCCGGCCTGCCCGCCGCGGGCACGCACGCTCAGGGACACCGCAGAGGCGTCGCCGATGACCGCGTCGATTCCGGCCAGGCAAAATTCCGGCACGGGGGCGCGATCGTCGACGATCCGCGCCCCTCCGCAATCGTGGGGCGACCGAATGACGACGGCCACGGGAAACGGCGGCCTGCCCAGCGCCGCCACGATGCCGGGCAAACCCACACAGCGGACGCCATCGTCGGCCGCTGCGATCCGCGCGAGAGCTTCGGCGGCGGCGTCTTCGCGGGACTGCCCCGGCCGCGGCCGCACGCGAACGGGCAGGGGTTGCCCGGACCACGTGTCCGGGCCGGTCTCGGGGACGACCCCCACGACCGAATCGCGGGGTGCCCCGGTGCAGGCCGCGACTGCCGCGACCAACGCCGCGACGGGGTTCGCGCCCAACGCCTCGCGCGGCACCCTCCCCTTCGCCACGCCGATCGCCCGGTCCTCCTCGATGCCGGGCACTTCGGCGATGGCGGGCACGCCGACGGTCCCCTCCAGTTCATCGGTCCAGAACCGGGCGGCGTTCTCCGCCGCGTCGCCGGACGGAGTCGGGGCGGCGGTTACGCCGTCGCCCGACCCCGCGCAGATGCGATGTGCCACGGACGGCGCATCGTTCCCGCATACGGTCACCAGCGTTCCCGAGGGCCGGGGATGAACGGCGACGCGGGGCTCCCCGAGGTCCTCGCCGGCATCGGCGTCGGCGTCGGCGCAGAGAATCGCCGGCACCGGGGTGGACGGGTCATCCGCGACGCGCACGGATTCGGGGCCCACGACGGCCGCCGCGTCCGCCGCGACCCGGTCATGCGGCCGGTCCGGGCCGATGACGCGGGCGGCGAAGCGAGCCAGGGCCCGGCTCATGCCTTCACCTCCGCCCGGGCTTCGAGTGCGCGCTGCGCGGAGGCGGGCGGAAAACCGCCGAGGACGCGGTCCGACAGCTCGCCCAGGCAACTCAGGTTGGCGAACCCGGGGCCCTGCGCCATGCCCGCGAGGCCGGGCAGGAAGAGCTTCGGCGTCATCCCCTCGACCGAAAGGTCGCGGCCGATCACCGCCTCCACGGATTCGACCGCCAAGTCGCCCCCGGCGGCGACGCGGAGCTCGGCGACGATGTCGTCGCCGAGCAAGCCCGCGAACCACATCGGGGAGTTGCCGCGGGCGTCGATGACGAGGTCCGTGCTCAGCACCTGCGCCGAATGCCGGCTGTCGACGACGGTGACCGCGAGCGCGGGCCCGCCGTCGCCCGCCGCGTTCACTCTTTCGACGCGGCCGTGGACGTGATGCACCCGATCCTCGGCATGGAGGGATCCCTGCACGCGCCCGGAGAAGACACCGCGGTCGGTGCGGCGGATGACGTCCCGCCTCTCGTCGTCGTCCAACATCGCCCACTTCCGGGGATCGGTGTACAGGGCGTTCTCGAACTGGCTTTCACCGCGGGAGAAGATGGCGGCCAGGGGCGAAATGACGTCGATGATCTCGAGGTCGTGGCGCACGAGCTCGTCGATGACGCTGGCCGCGGTTTCCCCACCGCCGATCACCGAGACACGGGCGGCGTCGGGAAGCGAACCCGCCACCACCGTCTCCCAGAAGGCGGCCACGGAGAGCACCCCCGGGATCTCCGCGAATCGCCGGTCGCTGCGGCCCGGTCCGGTGATCATCAGGGCGTCGGCCGACATGGTGCGCGTGCCCCCGCCGACTTCGTCGATGGAGACGCTCCACGCCGCAGGATCGCCGGGGTGCCGCGACGCCCGGGTGACCGTTCCGGCGATGACGTCCATGCCGACCCGGCCGGCGACCCATTCGAGGTAGTCGGCCCACAGGTCATGGCGGGGGCAGGGGTTGCCGCGGTCGATCCATTCGGAGTAGCGGCCCGACTCGATGAGGTACTGGACCCATCCATTGGCCAGCAGGCGCTGATCGACCGCGGGACCCAGCGTTCCCGCGATCTCGGACCGGTACGGGAAGCCGATGTCCTTGGCCGGCGGGGTGCCCAGCAGGTGCTTGCCGTCGGTCCAGCCGCCGACCGCCCGCCAGTTCGCGCCGATCCCGTGCGGCTCGACCACGGTGACCTCCGGCGCATCCAGGCCGACTTCCCGCATTGCGTGCGCCTTGGCCGCGACGGCGACGGCCTTGGGCCCGGCGCCCACGATCATGAGGTTCGTCATCTGATTGGTTCCTTTCTGGGGGTGCGCCGCGTACGGCGGCCCCGGGGTGTCGGTTCCCGGCCTCCGGGGAAACCGGGGCCGGGCCAAAGCAAGATATTAGGTTGCCCTCGCTTGCTATGGCCAGGCTTTCCTCACTCTGTGGCAATAATCATATTTTCACTGCGGCATCCGCCCTGAACGGCCCCGGAAGGAAAGCCCCCGCGCACGCGAAAGCGGTGCCCGCCGAGGAGGAGGGCACCGCTTCATTTCCGCCGGGCCCATCGGCCCGGCCACCGGATCAGATGACCTTGGGGCCGTTTTCGACCGGCGGGACGTCCTTCAGGGACGGCGCCCCCGGCGGAGAATCGGGGGTCATGCACTTCATTTCCAGCGGACCCCCCTTCAGTGCGGAGGCGACGAGGGACTGCACCGACGGGGTCATCGTCATCGTCAGATGGACGACCGGATCGTTCGGGCACAGGTCCTGTGTGACGATGTTGTAGTAGTCGCCCGGACCGTCCATCAGATTGATGCGGTAGGGCGAGGCATCGTATTCCAGGGTCGTCGTGATGTTGTAGTACCGGATGCCGGGCAACGCCTCGGACGGGGTGTTCAACCGGCGCACCTCATCACCCTCCGAGGACATTTCCAGGCACGCGTCGGAGGGGTTCTTCGCCAGTTCCGGGGGCACGAGTAGCTCCAGCCCGGGCGGCGGGCACTGGCCGTTGCGCACCGCATCGGCCTGGAACGGCGACCCCTTGATCAGCCCCGAGAGGCTCACGACCTTTCGGACGTGGCGCGCTCCGTCGAAGTCCTTCAGCCAGTACCTCGTCACCAGGCCACCCTGCGAATACGTGACCACGTCGAACTTGTCGTGGCCGGTCTCGGCCTTGAGCTTCTCGATGAAAGCTGGAATCCGGGCCGAATTTCCCTTCACCGTGACATAGGGGCTGGTGGCGGGATCGGACGGCTCCCACACCATGAACGGGTGGACGTCCACGTCGAAGCGCCGCATCGAGGCGGCGAAGGCATCCGCCATTTGTTTCGGCTCGTTCGAGCCAGAGACGTAGATGACCGGCAGCTTCTCGGACTCATCGATCGACGCGGCGGGACCGGGGCCCCGCACGACGCCGGCTTCGGCGACCGGAGCCGCCGCGAAAGCCAGCGACATGCTCAGCGCGCACGCCACGGAGCAGCGCCGCAGCAGTTTCGAACTCATCGTTTGCACCTTTCTTCGGGCCCCGCCGGGCGGGGCCCGTCGGGGACTACTGCTTCGCGACCTTTTCGAGGGTCGGGCGGAGCTGCTCGAGCACCCAGGCGCGGCTGAGGGAACTCGGGTTGTTCAGCGCCTGCACTAGCACGGCATCGCCGAAGATGGTCGTGTCGTTCTTGACCTGGCGAAGGTCCGAGAAGCCGGGGATCGCGCGAATCTCGTCGGGACCGCCGGAGACGGCGTACACGGCCATGAAGTCGGCGTCGATCACGGAGATGTTCTCGGGGGACACCATGGCGCGACCCGATCGTTGCGGGAGGGACGCGAAGGAATCGGGCACCTTCATGCCCAGGTCATAGAGCGCGGAGTTGCCCGGCTCCTCCGGATCCGCGACCACGCCCATGCCCCGCTGCGGCGCATACTGGGCGATGACGCCCGTCTTGCCCTCGAGCTTCGGCAGGTCCGACTTGACGGAGTCGAAGCGCCCGGCGTCTTCGTCGATTACCTTCGTCGCTTCGCCCTCCTTGCCGTAGATCTTGCCCAGGGCCTCCAGCTGCGGCTTCCAGCCGAGGGATTCGCCCTCCGCGCCGATGCCGCCGAGGGTCGGGGCGATCTCCTTGAGGCTCGTGTAGGTCTCCTGCGTGATCCGCCAGAAGTCGCCGACGATGAAGTCGGGCTTCGCGGCGGCGATCTTCTCGACGGGAACCGTGCGGAAATCGGGGACGTCGATGCGCTCGACCCCTTTCAGCGCCTCGGCGCGCCACGGGACGTCCTTGTCCTCGGGGGTTTCGATGACCACGTCGGGGGTCACGCCCAGGGCAAGGAGGTTGTCGACGGCGACGCCGGAGGCCACCACCTTGGCGGGCTTGACGGGGTATTCGTCGGTTCCCCACGCGTGGGCGATGCTGACCGTTCCGGCGTCCTTCCGGTCGCCTTCCGCGGGTTCATCGACTTTCGAGCAGCCGGTCAGGAGGAGGCCGGCCGCCGCGACGATCGCCGCGACTTTCCCAATGGTTCGCTTCACTGAATCTGGTTTCCTTAACTCGTTCCGGGGTGCGCCACCCGCGCCACGCACGGGATTTAGGCCCACCATTCAAAGATAATGCAGGCTTGCCTTACCTGAATGCTAATCTATGTCCCGGCCAGCATCCATGCAACCCCCATTCATGGAACCCCTATTGCGGAGAATCACATGTCACACACAACCGTCCGGGCCCCGAGCGCCGGAGTCGCGGGCGCACCATGCCGCCGGCGCAGATCCGGCTGGATGATCGCGCTGCCCGTGCTCATCATCGCGGCCTCGGCACTAAGCCTGGCCATCGGCTCGAGGCCGATGTCGGCCGATCAACTGGCCGATGCCATCGGGCCGGCCCTGGAGTCCCTGCGCACCGGGTCGCGCGGCGGGTCGGACGGCGAGATCATCGCCAACCTCCGGGTGCCCCGCACCATCCTGGCGTTGTCCGTGGGCGCCGCGCTCGGCGTGGCGGGGGCGATCATCCAGGGCCACACCCGCAATCCCCTCGCGGAGCCCGGGATTCTCGGGATTTCCGCCGGTGCCGCCTTCGCGGTGGTCGCGGGGACACTGCTCGCCGGCTCGCTGTCCACTCCGGCGACGGCCGCCTTGGCCTTCGTCGGCGCGGCGATCGCGGCATTCGCGGTGTTCGGCGTGACCTCCTTCGGGGGCGGGCTCAACCCGCTGACGCTCATCCTCGCGGGCGCAGCCATCACCGCCCTGCTCGCTTCGCTGACGTCCGCGCTGGTCCTGTCGGATGCGCGGGCCCTCGACCGGGTGCGGTTCTGGACGGTGGGGTCGGTGGCCGCCAGCGATCTGGGGGTGGCGCTGACCATCGCCCCAATTCTGGCGATCGGGATCCTCGCGGGATTCGCCACGGCCCCGACGCTCAATCTCCTGGCCCTGGGCGACGACGTCTCGGCGGGGCTCGGCGTCAACGTCCCGGTGGCCCGGATCGCGGCGATGGTCATCGTCGCGGTTTTGGCCGGGGCCTCGACGGCCGCGGCGGGGCCGATCGGCTTCGTCGGGCTGATGGTCCCCCACCTGGTCCGCAGTTTCACGGGGCCGGACCATCGTTGGCTGCTACCGGCCTCGGCGGCGGCCGGTGCCGCGCTGCTCACCTTCGCCGACGTGGTCGGGCGCGTGATCATCCCTTCGGGTGAACTCGAGGTCGGCGTCGTGCTCGCGTTCGTCGGCGCCCCGTTCTTCATCGCGGTCGTGCGCCGCAGGAAGTTGGTGACGGCATGACCCCCAAATTGATCGGCCCACCGATGGTGCCGGGGCGTCCGCCCCTGCGGTTCGCGGGCATGTCGGCGGTGTGGCGGCCGCGTGCGGCCCTCGCCGCCGGTGGCCTCGCGATCCTGTGCTTGGCGACGGTCGTCGTCGGCCTGGGCATGGGCGACTACGCGATTTCGCCGGCCCGCGTCATCGAGGTCCTCTTCGGCGGCGGCTCCTCGCTGGACCGGACGGTGGTGCTGGGTTCGCGCCTGCCCCGGGTGGTGGGCGGCGTGATCGTGGGCGCCGCCCTGGGCATTGCCGGGGCGTTGACGCAGTCGATCGCGCGCAATGCGCTGGCCAGCCCCGATGTCCTGGGCATCACCGAAGGCGCCTCGGCGATGGCGGTGACGATCATCGTCGCGGGCACGGTTCTCGGCGGCGGCGGTTACGGGGCGGCGGCGCCGACGCTGTCGGGCGTCGGCATCCCGCTCGCCGCGTTCGCCGGCGCGTTGACGGTGACGGCGGCGATCTGGCTGCTGGCGTGGCGCCGCGGCGTGGATCCCTTCCGGCTGGTGCTGATCGGCATCGCCGTGTCGGCGCTGTTGCAGGCGTACATCATCTACTTGATGGCGGCGTCCGATTTGCGGGATGCGGCCGCGGCGCGGACCTGGCTGTCCGGCAGCCTGTCGGGGGCGTCGTGGTCGGGGCTGGCGGCGGTGGCGCTGTGCGTCGCCGTCGCCATGGGCCTGTTCGGGTGGATGGCGTTTCGCTTGTCCGTCCTGCAGCTCGGGCCGGCGACGGCGTCGGCCCTGGGCGGCCGGGTCCAGCTCAGCCAGGTCGCCCTGTTGCTCGTGGCCGTCGCATTGGCCGCGTCGTCGGTGGCCGCGGCGGGCCCGATCGGATTCGTGGCCTTCGTCGCGCCCCAGTTGGCGCTGCGGCTCGCCGGCGTACCGTCCCCTCCCCTGGCCACTTCCGCCGCGGCGGGTGCCGCGCTGGTGACGGTGGCCGACGTCATCGCCCGCGGCATCGCGCCGTGGGAATTGCCGGTGGGCATCGTCACCTCCGCCATCGGCGCCCCGTTCCTCATCCATTTGCTCATCCGCTCGAATCGGAGGACCACCACATGACCACAACGACCGAAATCGGAATCAGGGCGCGCGGGTTGCGGGCCGGTTACGGCGGAGGCGTCATTCTCGATGGCGTCGACGTCGACATCCCCAAGGGGGCCGTCACCACGGTGATCGGCCCCAACGGCTGCGGGAAGTCGACGCTGCTGAAGTCATTGGCGCGCACGCACCCGGCGGAGGGCTCCCTGCACGTCGATGGGCGCGACGTGACGTCGGTGGCGCGGCGGGAGCTGGCCCGGATGGTGGGGATGCTCCCGCAGTCGCCGTTGGCCCCGGATGGGATCGTGGTGGCGGATCTCGTGTCCAGGGGGCGCCATCCGCATCAGAGTTGGCTGCGCCAGTGGTCGGGGTCGGACGAGATGGAGGTCGCGGAGGCCCTGGCCTTGACCGGCATCTCGGATCTGGCGGAGCGCCCGTTGTCGTCGTTGTCGGGAGGGCAACGCCAGCGGGTCTGGATTTCGATGGTGCTGGCCCAGCAGACGCCGACCCTGTTGCTCGATGAGCCGACCACGTACCTCGATCTGGCCCACGCCATCGACGTGCTCAAGCTGGTCGGCACTCTGCGGGACCGCCTGGGGCGCACGGTCGTGATGGTCCTCCACGACCTCACCCTGGCCGTGCGCCACTCGGATCATCTGGTGGTGATGTACGAGGGGGCGATCGCGGCGACCGGGTCGCCGGGGCAGGTGCTCACGGAGGGTTTGCTTGCCGACGTCTTCGGCCTGGATGCCCTCATCGTGGAGGATCCGGTTGCGGGCGGCCCCCTCATCGTCCCGCGGTGACCCGCGGGGCGGCGCTCCGGGCCCGCAACAGGCGGTGCGCCCCCAGCTGATGGTCGATGGATGCGGCGATCAGAGCGCGGTAGGTGGGTTCGGCGATGTCGTGGGACAGCCCGTTTTCATCAGCGAGAGCCTTCACCTTGCCCAGGACCTCGTCGACGCGTTCGGGCGCCCGCACCGCCTCTTCCCCGGATTCCCGTTTCACGAATGCGGCGAGGGTGACCCAGTGCTGGCGGCGTGCGAGCAGGGCGACGATCTCCTCGTCGAGTTCGTCAATGTTGCGGCGGAGGGTGCCCAGGGTGGCACCCGCTTCCCAGTCCGCCTTCGCCGAGGCCATTGCGCGCTCGAGGTCGAAGCCGTGCCGGGTGTGGTCTGCGTGGGACATGCTGAATCCTGACGGTGGAAAAGGTTGGGACCTACTTCATGAATGGACCAATCTTAGCCTAACCTGACCCACCGTAGGGCAGTCCCCGGCGCCGTTCCATGGGGCGGCGCCACCGCCACCCCATGGACGCTTGCGGAGTGGACCTACCCCTGCGCGACGGCGACCGCGATGCGGTCTCCGACTTCGGAGGTGACGATGGGAGCGTCACCGCGGGCGGCGACGTCGGCTTCCACGGCACGCTCGATGCGGGCGGCGTCGTCCTCGCGGCCGAGGTGGCGCAGCATCATCGCGCCGGAGAGGATCGCCGCGGTCGGGTCGGCGATGCCCTGGCCGGCGATGTCCGGGGCGGAACCGTGGACCGGCTCGAACATGGAGGGGTTCGTGCGGGAAGCGTCGATGTTGGCGGACGCGGCGAGGCCGATTCCGCCGGAGATCGCCCCGGCCTCGTCGGTGATGATGTCGCCGAAGAGGTTGTCGGTGACGATGACGTCGAAGCGCGACGGCTGGGTGACCATGTAGATGGTCGCGGCGTCGATGTGGCTGTAGTCGACGGTGACCTCGGGGTACTCCCGCGCGACCTCGTCGACGGTGCGCTGCCACAGGCCACCACCGTAGACAAGCACGTTGCTCTTGTGCACCAGGGTGAGCTTCTTGCGGCGGGTCATGGCCAGGTCGAAGGCGTAGCGGACCACGCGCTCGGCGCCGAAGCGGGTGTTGACCGAGGTTTCGTTGGCCACCTCCTGGGGCGTGCCGACGCGGATGGCGCCACCGTTGCCGGTGTAGGCGCCCTCGGTGCCCTCGCGGACGACGACGAAGTCGATGTCGCCGGGGTTCTTCAGCGGCGATTCGACGCCCGGGTACAGCTTCGACGGGCGCAGGTTGACGTGGTGGTCGAGGGCGAAGCGCATCTTGAGCAGCAGCCCGCGCTCGAGGACCCCCGGCGGCACCTTGCGCGGGTCGCCGATGGCGCCCAGGAGGATCGCGTCATGTTCGCGCAGGCTGTCGAGGTCGGCGTCGGTGAGCAGCTCGCCGTTGCGCTCGTAGCGGCGGGCGCCCAGGTCGTACTCGGTGGTCTCGAAGTCTCCGATGGTGGCGCGGAGGACCTTGAGTGCCTCGGCGGTGACCTCGGTGCCGATGCCGTCGCCATCGATGACGGCGATCTTCAGCGGACCGGTGGTGCCGGTGGTGTCGCTCATTGTCACGGGATCCCTTCTCACTATATGGACGCGGCAATCCTACCAAATGAGATTGGCGGGGTCACGGTGGCGGGACCGAGTTACACAACTCCTGCCACAACTCTTCGCCACACTCCTGGCGACCGTAAAGGCCACCGCAGCACCGCTCTCCCATGAGCGCGCGCTCGTCGATGCATTCATCTCTTTGCTGCACGGTGCCGTCGCTCATGTCAGCCATGGCGCCAAGCCCCGTGTGACCCCGCACCACCGTCGGTTCCGCAGCGACCTCCGTCGCCGGGGCCGCCGCCGGAGCGGCGCCCGCACCCGTCGCCGACTGCCGGTACTCGTGGACGTCGTAGACGACGTCATCAAGATTGCCCTCGTCCGTCGACGACATGAACTCCCATTGCGGGGTCGCGCAGTTGGTCAGCAGCATCCAACCCCGATCGCCCTGCTGAGAGGCGACGACGGTGCCCACGGAATCGACCAGGCTCGCGTTGAGCATGACGTTCTCGTTGGCGCCCCTGAACACCACCAGGTACATCACGGAGCCGCAGGAGTTCATCGACATCGGCCACTGGCCGCCATCAAGCGTCGCCTGAATCGGGCCCGTGTGCTCGAATACGCGGACACGCCCATCGGTCGAACGTTCCAGCCGGTAGTCGCCCCAGCTCTCGACGGCCTTCGGGGCGGGCCCGGAAATCACCACGTCGAAACCGGCCCCCTCGAGCATCGCCGCCGAATCCATGGCCGGTTCTTCGGGTTCGGTCTCGGCATCGGTCTCCAACGAAGAAGTGGAGCCCATGGCAGGACCCGCCGTTTCGGACGATGCAGCCGCCGCCGGCTCCCCGTCGTTCCCCGTCAACGCCACAACGGCCACCGCCACGGCGACGGCGATGACCGCCACCAACGCGGCGATGATTATCGCCGCCTTCATCCCCGCTGACAGGCGGTTGTCGGCAGGACCGAAATTTCCGGGCTTTCCGTCGTCCCACGGGTTGTCGTCGAAAAGCGGTTCCTTCTCGTCCTTCTCGCTGCGGATCATCGCGTGCCGCCCTTCTTTCCGTGGCGCCAGCGCCGATTGATATCGCCCACGATAGTACCCGGCGCCACCAGCGGCCAACGACGTCCAGTCTCCCCCGTCGCCGTACCCCCGTGACTGCACTTCTGCGGACCCGCCTCGGTCCCGCTAGTTTTTCGTGCCATGGGGGAAACGACGACGGCACGGCCGTCCCTGGCAATGATCATCCGCACGCTCAAGTGGTCCGGCATCACGGTGGAGGGGATCGTCGACGATGGCGTCGGCGCCCGCCTTGAGCTGGACAACGGAACCATCTTCAACACGCACGATCTCGAGCACATCCTCGGCAACGCCCCGTGCACGACATGGCGCCGCATCATCGAAGACTTCATCAAGCCGGCGGTGGACGGGCCGCCGGACGTGCCGGGAATCGGCGAGGTCGAACTACTGCGGAACACGTACTCGCGCCTGCTGTGGGAGTTGCCGGCCGAGTTCGGACCCGACGCCTACACCTACGCGCGGAAGTTCGGCCCGTTCCACGAGGTCCTGCAGATGAAGATGGGACCGCACCTGGCGTACCTGTCGGATCTCCAGGTCGAGGGTCGGGACGTGGATTTGCTTTACGACGCCGCCCGCAAAAACACCGAGCTGTTGCACTGCGATGTCGACATCATGACCCACCCGGAAACCGGGGCGATGCTGTGGTCGTTCAAGGGCGACTCGAATCTGGTCGCCTCGAAGCTGCCGTTCGCGCCGGACGCGACCCGACCGGCATGCCCGGCACGTGGTTCATGCACTGGAACGGCGGCGACATGGAGATCGAGGCCGTGACGTTCGCGACGCACCCCATCACCGGCGAAGTCCGACTGTCTGACGGCGCGTTCCGCGACGCCATCCTGGAACTCGAGGACGAACTCGAGGACGACGACCTTCGCTGACCACCGCACCACGGCGAAACCCCGCCCCCGACCACGAAGGTCGGGGACGGGGCGTCGTCAAGCGAAAAAGCGGTGACCCTATCCCGCGTGGAGCTCGATGCTGCCACCGGGAATCGAATCGATGAGGCGACGGGTGTAGGGCTCCGTCGGATTCTCGAAGAGCTCGTCGGTGCCGCCGGTTTCGACGATGCGGCCCTTCTCCATCACCAGCACCTGATCGGCGATCTGCTTGACCACCGCCAGGTCATGCGTGATGAACAGGTACGACAAACCGAGCTCGGCCTGCAGCGAATTGAGCAGATCGAGGATCTGCGACTGCACCAGCACATCCAGCGCGCTGACCGCCTCATCGCACACCACCAGCTCCGGATTCAACGCCAGGGCACGGGCGATGGCCACGCGCTGACGCTGACCGCCGGACAGCTCACCCGGGTACCGGTGCGCCATCTGCCGCGGAATGGACACGCGATCGAGCAGCTCGTTGATCCGCTCCTGCCGCGACTTCTCGTCGCCGATGCCGTGAATGCGCAACGGCTCCGCGATGGTGTTGTACACCGAATACATCGGGTCGAGGGAACCGTACGGATTCTGGAAAATCGGCTGCACCCGGCGCCGGAAATCCAGCTCGCCGGACTCGCCCCGCCGGTGCGCGCACCGCTTCGCGACGTCGATGCCGTCGAACACCGCAGTGCCCGACGTCGGCTCCAACAGACCCAGCACCATCTGGGCGACCGTCGACTTGCCCGAACCGGACTCGCCGACGATGGCCGTCGTCGTGCCGCGCGGCATGGAAAACGACACGTCGTCGACGGCGGTGAACGTGTCCTTCTTCCACGGGCGACCGCCCGGGACCTTGAACACCTTCGTCAGCTCGCGGACCTCGAGGATCGGCACCTCCGGCGCGAGCTCCTGCTCCTCGACGACCTCCGTCGCCTGGACCATGGCCTCCTCGCGGACCTCCGCACGCGCGTCGAGGACGTCATCGCGCCGGGCCCGCAACGACGGTGCCGCCGCCACCAGACGCTTGGTGTACTCGTGCCGGGGATCCTGCAGGATCTCCAACGCCGGACCCCACTCGACGACGTGGCCCTGGCTCATCACGATGATCCGCGACGCACGCTCGGCCGCCAGGCCCAGATCATGGGTGATCAACAGCACCGACGTGCCCAGCTCCTTGGTCAGGCCGTCGAGGTGGTCGAGGATCTGCTGCTGCACCGTCACGTCCAGCGCCGACGTCGGCTCGTCGGCGATGAGCAGCTTCGGCCGCGCCGACAACCCGATGGCGATGAGCGCGCGCTGGCGCATGCCCCCGGAATACTCGTGCGGGTACTGGTCGATGCGGCGGGCGGCGTCGGGCAGCCCCGCCTCCTCCAACAGCTCGATGGCGCGGGCGTGCGCCTTTGACCCGGTGGCGATGCCGTTGGCGCGCAACGACTCCTTGATCTGGTGGCCGACCTTCCATACCGGGTTCAGGTTCGACATCGGGTCCTGCGGAACCAGACCGATCTCCGCGCCGCGGATCTCCGTCATGCGGCGCTGCGACGCATGGGTGATGTCCTCGCCGTCGAAGGTGATCGTGCCGCCGGTGACGTGACCGCCGCCCGGCAGCAGGCCGATGATCGAATGCGCCAGCGTCGACTTGCCGGAACCGGACTCTCCGACGATGGCCACCGTCTCGCCCGGATAGATGTCCAGGTCGACGTCGAAGACCGTCGGCGCCGGGTCCTTCTTGCCGCCGAAGGCGATGTCCACGCCGCGCATCGACAGCAGCGGCTCGTCCGCGTGAGCGGGTTCGCGGGCTTCGCTCACTTCTTCCTCTCCTTCGGATCGAGGGCGTCCTTGACCACGTCGCCCAGCAGGATGAAGCCGAGCACGGTGATGGCCAGGGCGCCGGCCGGGTAAAACAGCGTCGCCGGCGATTGACGCAGGGTGTTCTGGGCGACGGAAATGTCGTTGCCCCAGCTCACCTCGGTCGGCGGCAGGCCGATGCCCAGGTAGGACAGCGTGGCCTCGGCGACGATGTAGATGCCCAGCGACGTCGTCGCCATGACGATGATCGGCGCCAGGCAGTTCGGCAGCACGTGCCGCAGCAGGATGCGCCCGCCGGACAGCCCCAGCGCGCGCGACGCCATGACGTACTCGTTGTTCTTCACCGACAGCACCGCCGACCGCACCACGCGGGCCATCGACGGCCAGCCGAACAGCGACAGCACCAGCGTCACCGTCCACACGTCGCGCTGCGGGAAGACCTGCATCAGGACGATGCCGGCCAGCAGCAGCGGAATGGCGAAGAAGATGTCGGTGATGCGCGACAGGAAGGAGTCGAGGATGCCCCCGACCCAACCGGCGGTGGCGCCGACGAGGATGCCCAGCAGCGTCACCAGCAACGTCACGCACACGCCGACGATCACCGACGGGCGGGCGCCGTAGATGACGCGCGAGTAGACGTCGTAGCCCTGCTGCGTGAACCCGAACGGGTGCCCGTCGACGGGGTCGCCGAGCGAGTTGCGCAGGTCCGCGGCGCGCGGATCCACCGACGTGAACAAGCCGGGGAAGATCGCGACGACGGCGACGAGGGCGATGATCGCCATCGACACCCAGAACAGGGGGCGCCGGCGCATGCGTCGCCACGCCTCCCCCCACATGCCCAGCGGCACGGTGTCGGGGAGCTTCTGGTCGCGGGTGAGCACGTCCTCGGTGGACACGGGCGCATGGCCGCGCACCAGCCTGGGGTCGTCGGCGGCGAGGCCGGTGCCCGCGGGGACGTTTCTTGGGTCAGGCATATCGGATCCTCGGGTCGAGTGCCGCGTACAGCAGGTCGATGAGCAGGTTGGCCACCATGTAGATGATCACCAGGACGGTGACCACGCTGACGACGGTCGGCGTCTCGCCGATGGTGACGGACCGGAAGATCAGGCCGCCGACGCCGGGGATGTTGAAGATTCCCTCGGTGACGATCGCCCCTCCCATCAGGGCCGCCAGGTCCGCGCCGATGAACGTCACGACGGGGATCAGCGAATTGCGCAGAACGTGCGAGGCGACGACTTCCCTGCGGGACATGCCGCGGGCGTAGGCGGTGCGGACGAAGTCCGAGCCGACGGCTTCGGCGACCGAGGATCTGGTCAGTCGCAGCACGTAGGCGAAGGACACCAGCCCCAGCACGGTGGCGGGCATGATCAGGTCGATGAAGCCGGCGTTTCCGCCCACCGTGGGCGGCACCACCGCCCATTTGATGCCGAAGAGGTACTGGGCGACGAAGCCGATGACGAAGATCGGCACGGCGATGATGAACAGCGACGCGACCAGGACGGTCGAGTCGAACCAGCCGCCCTTGCGCAGGCCGGCGATGACGCCGAAGCCGATGCCGAACACCGTCTCGATCACCAGCGCCATCAGGGCCAGCTTGATGGTGACGGGGAACGCCTCCGCCAAAACGGCCGTGACGGGCCGACCGGAGAAGGTCTGCCCGAAATCGAACTGGAAGATGCCGCCGACGTACATGAGGTACTGCACGAGGAACGGCTTATCCAGGTTGTATCGCTCGCGGAGCTCGTTTTCGACCGCCGGCGTCAGGGGCTTGTCGCCCGCCAACGCCTGGATCGGGTCGCCCGGGGTGAGGAACACCATCGCGTAGATGAGGAAGGTGGCCCCGAAGAACACCGGGATCATTTGGAGCAGCCGCTTGCCGATGTACCACGGCACCGCGATCAGCCCTTCTTCATGGGTGCGTAGTCAAACGTGCCGTTCCACAGCATGTCGACGCCGGAGACGTCCGGGTTCCAGGCGTAGGAGGCCCGGGGAACCCACATCGGGATGGCGGGCAGCTCGTCGACGAGGATTTCCTGGGCCTGCTTGTACAGCTCGTTGGCCTTGGTCTCGTCGGTTTCGGCGGCGGCTTCGGCCAGCAGGCGGTCGAATTCCTCGTTGGAGTAGCCGCCGTCGTTGGAGGAGCCGGTGGTCATGTACTGGGGCTCCAGGAAGTTGGCCAGCGACGGGTAGTCGGCCTGCCAGCCGGAGCGGAAGGCGGAGCCGATGGTCTTGTTGGTCACGTCGTCGCGCAGGCCCTTGAACAAGGGGTAGGCCTTGCCGGTGGCTTCGATGTCGAGGGTGTCGGCGATGCCGTTGGTGACGGCCTCGACCCATGCCTGGTGGTCGCCGTCGGCGTTGTAGGCGATTTCGAACTTGCCGGACCACGGGTTGATGTCGTCGGCCTCGGCCCACAGCTCCTTGGCGCGTTCGGGGTCGTAGCCGATGGTGTCGGAGCTGTCCGGGGACTGCAGGCCGGGCAGGGTCGGCACGCCGAAGTCGACGGCGGGGTCGGCGGCGCCGGCGTAGATGGTGTCGACGATCAGCTGGCGGTCGAAGGCGAGGGAGATTGCTTGACGACGGAGCTTGCCTTCCTCGTCAAAGCCGAAGTGCTCGAGGTTTTCGGGGATGACGAAGGTCTGGGAGACCATCTTCGCCTTGGAGTCGTGCGAGTCCGGGAAGTCGTTTTCGTAGTTCGACAGGGCGGAGGTCGGGATGGTGTCCATGACGTCGAGGCGGCCGGACTGGAGGGCGGCGTAGGCGGTGTCGAGGTTCTGGTAGAACACGAAGTTCACGCCCCCGTTGGCCGGGGCGTCGCCGGCGTAGTCCTCGTTGACGACGGTGTTCAGGCCGACGTTGTGCTGCCAGGCGGAGTCGGATTCGAGCTTGTAGGGGCCGTTGCCGATGGGGGCCTGGCCGTAGGCCTCGACGTCGTCGAAGGCGACGGACGGCCACGGGTAGTACGCGGCGTAGCCCAGGCGCATCGGGAACGAGGCCTCCGGGTTGGTCAGCTTGACGATGAATTCGGTGTCGGAGACCTTCTCCAGGCCGGACATCTCGTCGGCGGTGGCGCCCTCTTCGGCGACCTCGTCGTAGCCCTGGATGTTTTCGAAGAAGTACTGCTGCTTCTGGGCGTTCTTCGAGGCGGCGGCGTAGTTCCAGGCGTCGATGAAGGAATCGGCGGTGACGGCCTCGCCGTTGGTGAAGGTCCAGTCGTCCCGGAGCTTGATGGTGAACTCGGTGGCGTCGTCGTTGGCCTCGATGGACTCGGCGACGGCCATGTCGGTTTCGCCGTTGACGTCGTAGGTGACCAGGCCGGTGTACAGGACGTCGATGATGTTGCCGCCGCACGCTTCGTTGGTCACGCTTCGTTGGTGTCGGTGGACAGCAGCGGCGACTGCGGTTCGCAGCCGTAGGCGTTGATGACGGCGGATCCGTCGCCGCCTCCTCCGGTTCCGTCGTCGGAGCTGCACGCGACCATCGCGGCGCTCGCCGCGATGGCGGTGAGTCCGGCGAGGATCGCCTTCTTCTGTGACTTCATGGTCCTGCCTTTCGTCGGTCCCGGGGTGGTGGCCCGGGGCTGTGGGAGGGTTCCGCCCGTCGGTTGCCTGGTGGAACGGGCGAATTTGCGTCATTCACCCTCGTAAACCGTGAATTGCACCGTTGACGGTTACCTACTTTTGTGACCTAATCCACCATCAATGTCAAGCCTGCGTTCAGGTCACATTCAGGCCACGGTCATCCAGCGGGACTTTTCCACCTTGTTGCAATCGGTTTTCACTTGCGTGATGATGTCCCCCATGCCGAACACGAACCCCGCCCCCGTCTCCGCCGGAACCCCCGTCACCGTCCTCTCCGGATTCCTCGGCTCGGGAAAGACCACGCTGCTCAACCACTTGCTCGCCAATCGCGGCGGCCGCAAACTCGCCGTCATCGTCAACGATTTCTCGGAGGTCAACGTCGACGCCGAGCTCATCGCCGCCGGATCGCATCTCACCCGCGGCGAGGATCGTTTCGTCGAGCTGTCCAACGGCTGCATCTGCTGCACGCTGCGGGAGGACCTCGTCGAGGGCGTCGGAGCGTTGGCCCGTTCGGGCAAGTACGACCAGATCGTCATCGAGTCGACGGGCATTTCGGAGCCGATGCCGGTCGCCGCGACGTTCGAGTGGGAATTCGACGACGGCACGCGTTTGGCGGACATCGCCCCCATCGACACGATGGTGACGCTGGTCGACGCCTCCCAGTTCCTCACCATGCTGCGCTCGGGCACGGCGCTGGCCGACGCCGATCGCCAGGCCACGCCGGATGACGAGCGCACGGTGTCCGATCTTCTCGTCGATCAGGTCGAGTTCGCGGATCTCATCCTCGTCACCAAGACGGATCTCGTCGACGAGCGCGTCGCCCGAGCCACGGAGGATGCGGTGCGCGCGATGAATCCCCGGGCGCGCATCCTGCGCGTCACCGATGGCGAGGTAGGCGCGGGCGTCATCCTCGATGCGGGGCTTTACGACGAAGCCACCGCCGCGACCTACCACGGTTACGCCGAAGAACTCGCCGCTCCCCACACCCCGGAGACCGAGGAGTACGGGATCTCCTCCGTCACGTTCCGCGGTGACCGACCCTTCGACCGGGATCGCCTCATCGCCGCACTGCGCGGCACCCGCGGGCTGGTGCGGTCGAAGGGCCACTGCTGGATCGCCGACCGGCTGGAGATCGCGCAGGTGTGGAGCCAGGCCGGCCCGAACCTGTCCATCCAGCCGGCCGTGGAGTGGGCACGCACCGATGTGGCGCCGTCCAACGAGGTCGTGCTCATCGGCGTGAACTTCGACGCCGATGCCGCAGTGGCCGCGTTCGACGCCGCCATGCTCACCGACGATGAGACCATGGCGCTGCTGGCCGAACGCGGGTAACCGACGGGCTCCGGCCTACTCCGGCTTCATGGAGCCGTTAGCGAGGAAACGGCGGTGGAAGTCGGCGGCGGTGTCCAGGTCATGCGGCGTGTGCATGAACGGGGTGGCCTTCTCGGCGCGCTCGACGTATTCGAGGAGCGCCTCCTTGTACATCGGGTGCGCGCAGTTCTCGATGACCTTCCGGGCACGCTGGCGCGGGGCCAGTCCGCGCAGGTCGGCCAGACCCTGCTCGGTGATGATGACCATCACGTCATGCTCGGTATGGTCCACGTGGGACACCATCGGCACGATGGCGGAAATGTCGCCGCCCTTCGCGATGGACGGGGACACGAAGGTGGAGATGTAGGCGTTGCGGGTGAAGTCGCCCGAACCGCCGATGCCGTTCATCATCCGCGAGCCGGCGACGTGCGTGGAATTGACGTTGCCGTAGATGTCGGCCTCGATCATGCCGTTGGTGGTGATCAGCCCCATGCGGCGCACCAGCCCCGGGTTGTTGGAGATGTCCTGGGGGCGCAGCACGATCTTCTCGCGGTAGTCGGCCGCCTTTTCGTTCATGCGCGCGGCGTACTCCGGCGACAGCGAAAACGCGGTGGCGGAGGCGACCGTCAGCTTGCCGGCGTCCATCAGGTCGATCATGCCGTCCTGGATGACCTCGGTGAAGGAGGTCAGATTCTCGTACTTCGAGTCCAACAGGCCGGCGAGCACGGCGTTGGGGATGTTGCCCACGCCCGACTGCATCGGCAGGAGATTCTCCGGCAGACGGCCGGCCTTGACTTCGCCGTCGAGGAAATCGAGCAGGTAGCCGGCGATGGCCTTCGAATCGTCGTCGAGCGGCTTGAACGCGGAGTTGCGATCCTCCGCGTGGGTTTCCACGACGGCGACGACCTTGTCCAGGTCGACGGTCATGCACGGGGAGCCGATGCGATCGCCCGGGTTGGTGATCGGGATCTCCTTGCGCAGCGGAGGCAGGCCCACGTCGTAGATGTCGTGCATCCCCTCCAGATCCTCTGACTGCCAGGAGTTGACCTCGATGATGATCTTTTCGGCGGCGTTGAGGTAGGACAGGTTGTTGCCGACGGAGGAGGCGAACACCAGCGAACCATCCTCGCGAATGCGCGACACCTCGACCACGGCCGCGGCGACGGGACCGAAGAAGCCCTGCTCGACCTGCGGACCCGAGTGCGACAGGTGAATGTCCGAGTATCCCGCGTCACCGGCGTTGATGCGATTGCGCATGTGCGGATCCGACTGGTACGGCATGCGCCACTCGACGCCGTTCACGTCCGCCAGCGCACCATCGAGCTCCGGGGCCGTCGACGCGCCCGTCATCATCTTGATCTTGAATTCGTCGCCACGGGCATGGGCGGCCCTGATGCGCTCGGCCAGGGCCGGGGGAACGACCTTGGGGTAGCCCGCGCCGGTGAAACCGGCGAAACCCACCAGGTCGCCGTGGTTGATGAATGCGGCCGCCTCCTCGGCGGACATGATCTTCCCGCGGAGACCCGCGTGGGCGATGCGATCGGGCATCGTGAATCCTTCCTTGAAAAAAACGGGCTGAAGCGACGGTGGGCCGCTGCCCCAATCCTATCCGTCGTCATGCATAGTTTTATCGGCGCCATGGACACCCTCCCCCGATCGTCGACACCCGCCGACGACGACGTGACATGCAGCACAACAGTGATAGCCCACGACGTGCGCCACAGGGGAATTCCGCACCGAAACGTGCGCCCGCCAATGGCCCTTCATGAATATTTTCCATCCGGGAAGCATCGCCGCCAACCACCCCGAAATCGGTCCGAGAACCACCGTTAGCGATCTGGTAGATTCAGGGCCAAACCGAAGGTGTGATCGCCCACACTCGACGGTGGACCAATGCCGGAGATCACGCACCGGCGAACGCACGAGGCCGCACGCACATTGGCCCGAACAATCCAGGAGGAATCAACGACATGACCGACCGCATCGCACACGCGGGTCTCCGCGGCAAGGTGATGACCGCCGATGAGGCCGCGAACTTCATCAACCCCGGCGACATGATCGGTTTCTCCGGCTTCACCGGCGCCGGTTACCCGAAGGAGCTGCCCGGCGCGCTGGCCAAGCGCATCACCGAGGCCACCGAGCGCGGCGAGGAGTTCCGCGTCAAGGTCCTCACCGGCGCCTCCACCGCTCCGGAACTCGACGCCGTGCTGGCCGAGACCGGCGGCGTCGCCTGGCGCATGCCGTACCAGTCCGATCCGAGCATGCGCAAGGCCATCAACGACGGCACGTCGCTGTACTCCGACATGCACCTGTCGCACTCGGGTCCGCAGACCGAGGAGGGTTTCTTCGGCAAGCTCAACGTCGCCGTCGTCGAGGCCACCCGCATCACCGAGTCCGGTGGCCTGGTCCCCACCTCCTCGGTGGGCAACAGCGTCTCCTACCTCAACGCCGCGGACCGCATCATCGTCGAGGTCAACTCCTGGCAGTCGCTCGGCCTGGAGGGCATGCACGACATCTGGAACCCGGGCCTGCCGCCGAACCGCCAGATCATCCCGATCGTCGGCTCCGGCCAGCGCATCGGCGAGACCGCCATCCAGATCGACCCGTCGAAGGTCGTCGCGGTCATCGAGACCGACGCCCCGGACCGCAACTCGCCGTTCAAGCCGCTTGACGACGACTCGAAGGCCATCGCCGGCCACCTCATCGATTTCTTCGAAAACGAGGTCGCCCAGGGTCGCCTGCCGGAGAACCTGCTGCCGCTGCAGTCGGGCGTCGGCAACATCGCCAACGCCGTGCTCGCCGGCCTGCTGGACTCCGACTTCGAGAACCTGACCTCCTACACCGAGGTCATCCAGGACGGCATGGTCGAGCTGCTGGACAAGGGCACCATGTCGGTGGCGTCGGCCACCTCGTTCGCCCTGTCCCCGGAGGCGGCCGAGCGCATGAACGACCAGGCCGAGGAGTACGCCAAAAAGATCGTGCTGCGCCCGCAGGACGTCTCCAACAACCCCGAGGTCATCCGTCGTCTCGGCGTCATCTCCTGCAACGGTCTGATCGAGGCCGACATCTACGGCAACGTGAACTCGACCCACATCATGGGCACGAAGATGATGAACGGCATCGGCGGTTCCGGCGACTTCACCCGCAACGCCTACATCTCCACCTTCGTCTCCCCGTCGACGGCGAAGGGCGGCGACATCTCCGCCATCGTGCCGATGGTGTCGCACCACGACCACACCGAGCACGACACCATGGTCATCATCACCGAGCAGGGTTTGGCCGACCTGCGTGGCCTGGGCCCGCGCCAGCGCGCGAAGGTCGTCATCGACAAGTGCGCGCACCCCGACTACAAGGAGGCGCTGTACGAGTACGTGGAGCGCGCCGAGAAGGGCGGCCAGTCGGCGCTGCACACCCCGCACGACCTCAAGGAGGCCCTGGGCTGGCACCAGCGCTTCGTCGAGACCGGTTCCATGAAGCAGAAGTAGGGTCCGGGGCCGACGGCCTCTCCCCCGCTTTGCGACGCCCGGCCCGCACATTCCCTTCGGAGTGTGCGGGCCGGGCGTTTGTCCGTTGTTCGGGGGCGGATCAGGCTTGTTTCCTGCGGCCTTCGGACCACGCGGCCCACAGGGTGGCGTAGCGGCCGCCGGCGGCGACGAGGTCGGCGTGGGGGCCGGATTCGACGATGCGGCCGCCTTCCATGACGACGATGCGGTCGGCCGCGGCGGCCTGGTCGAGGCGGTGGGCGACGATGAGGGCGGTGCGGTCGCGGGTGACTTCGTCGGCGGCGTCGGCCAGGGAGTCCGCGCCGACGGATCCGGCTTCGGCGGTGGCTTCGTCGAGGACGATGACCGGCGGGTCGGACAGCAGCACCCGGGCCAGCGCCACCTGCTGGGCGGCGACGGGGTCGAGACGGTGGCCGCCGAGCCCGACGATGGTGTCCAGGCCGTCGGGCAGGCGGTGGAACCAGTCGGCCCCGACCCGCTCGAGGGCGTCGACGACGGCGGCGTCGTCTGCGTCGGGGGCGGCCAGCGTCAGGTCGTCGCGCAGGGCCCCTTCGAAGACGTGGACTTCCTGGGTGACCAGGGCGACGGTGCGCCCGCGGGCGGCTTCCGCGTCGACTGTAAGATCCTGGCCGCCGACGGAGACGGTGCCGGAGTCGGCGATGCGCAGACCGGCGACGATGGCGGCGAGGGTGGACTTGCCGGCGCCGGAGGATCCGACGAGTGCGACCGTCTCCCCCGGTGCGATGATCAGGTCGACGTCGGTGACGGCGCTGCCGCGACCGTAGGAGAAGTTCACGCCGCGCAGTTCCACGCCGGCGGAGGGATCGGGGTCGGCGTCGGCGTGTTCGGGGCGACGTTCGGCGAGCACGCCGACGATGCGGGTCAGCGACGTCGCGCCGGACTGGGCGACGTCGAGGACCATGACCATGCGCGTCAGGGGTGCGAACAGGCGCATGAAGAGCAGCATCGCGGCGGTGGCGCCGCCGATGGTGGTGTGCCCGGCGCGCACCAGATAAAAGCCCAGCACCAGCGTCGACGCCATGCCCAGGTACTCAGCCAGGTGCATGCGCGCCATGATGATGTTGTTGGTGATGCGGGCGTCGACGCCGTGGCGGACGACCTTCCAGGACCAGTCGGCGATGCCGTGTCGTCGTGAAGCGGCGAGGCCGAACGCGCGCACCGCGGGCAGGCCGTGGATGGTCGACAGCACCGTGCGGGCGCGTTCGCCCATCGCGCCGCGCTCGGCGGCGAACACGGCGGGGGCGGTGCGCAGGTAACCGCGCACCGCGATGACGTGGACCGGCGCGACGATGAGGAACGCCACCATGAACCGCCAATCCACCGAACCGACGCCGGCGATGGACACCAGGACGGTGAACGCGGCGCCGGCGACGATGGGCAGGGTCTGGGTGACCGACGCGGACACTTGGGCGACGTCGTCGGTGGCGCGGGAGACCACGTCGCCGGCGCCGGCCCGTTCGACGCGCTCGACGGGCAGGCCCAGCGCGGTGGCGACCATGTCCTCGCGCAGGTCGGCGATGGCGGTCTCGGCGAGCCGGGCGACGAGGGTGAAGCCGACCGCCGACAGCACGCCGGAGCCGATCGCCGCGGCCACCATCCGCAGGGCGAGTTCCCCGATGTCGCCGGTGGTGCCGCCCCCGGCGACGACGTCGACGATGCCGCCCATCAGCTTGGGCACGAGCACGCCGCACCACGCGGCGCCGATGAGCACGGTGACCGCGACGCCCAACCGGAGTCCGCGCCCGCGCACGAGGGTGCGCAGGTGCCGGAGGGTCTCCCCCGCACTCGCCACCGGGAACCGGTCGGCGGTGACGGAGGCGTCGCGGCTGTCGGCGGCGAACGTCGGCCGCAGTGCCCGGGCCAGGCGATTCATGGCGCGCATGTCACGCCACCTCCATTTCGGCCGCCCACGCCGGGGCGGAGGTCAGCACGATCGTGGTGCGGCCGGCTCGGTGCCGGGCGACGCCGCGGGCGACGGCCTGCTCCGTCACCGAGTCCACGGCCGTGGTCGGATCCACCAGCACCAATGCCGGCGGATCCGCCAGCAGGGCCCGGGCCAATGCGATGCGCTGTCGCTGGCCGCCGGAGAGCATGACCCCCGCGTCGCCGATGCGGGTGTCCGTGCCGTCGGGCAGTACCTCGATGACGTCGATGCAGCCTGCGGCGGCGAGCGCGGCGTCGATCTCCGGCCCCGTGGCGTCGGGGCGCACGGCCAGCAGGTTCTCCGTGACGGTGCCATCGAACAGGTCCGCCGAATGCGGGGCGGTGACCACGCGGTCCAGGACGTCGCCGAGGTCGGCCTCCGCCAGGTCCACGCCGTCGACGAAGTACGTGCCCGCCTGCGGGCGACGGGTGATCGTCAGCGCGTCGACGATCGTCTGCATCTCCTCCGCGCCGACGGCGATGACGCGATGCGCCCCCGGCGACACGGCCTCGCCGTCGATGACGATGCGGGCGGGGTCGTCGTCACGCAGATCCCGGCCCACCGGAGTGCCGTCCTCCTCCACCGCGTAGGGCTCGCGGAGCAGGCCGAGGACACGCTCGGCCGAGGCCACCGACGTCGCCCACACCGCCGAGGCGTTCTTGCCCAGGGCCGTCATCGGATCGATGATGAACTGCGCGAGCCCCACGACCGTGATGAGTTCGCCGACGGTGAGGTGTCCCTGAATCGCCGCGACGCCGGAGCCTACTGCGACGAGGGTGACGAACACGCCGCCGAGGACCTCCACGGAGCCGATGAGCCGGGCCTCGGCGTCGACGGCGTGGACCGTGGCGTCCAGCGCCTCGCGGGAACGTGCCCGGTACCGGGAGGCGGCGGTGCGGCGGGCGCCGAGACCCGCCAACGTGCGGAAACCCGCCACCAGGTCAGCTGCGGTGGCCGACGCCCGGGCGGCCGCGGCTTGACGACGGCCCACCCGACGGCGCAGCGGCGCCCCCGCCGCCATCGACCCCCAGGTGAGCAGGGCGCCGCCGACGAGGACGACGAGGCCGACGGGCACGGAGACGGTGAGCAGGATGATCGACGCGAAGATCAGCGCCGCGACCTCCGCCACGGGGCGCAGACCCACCATGACCGCGCGGGCGGTGTTCTGCGCGTCCGTCGTGGCCACGGCCAGCAACGCGCCCGGCGGACGGGTGCCGTTGGTGAAGCCGCGCCGGTCGATGATGCGGTCGGTGAGCTGCATGCGCAGGGCGTGCTCGACGGTGAGCATCGCGATGGTGCCCAAACGGCCGCCGAAGCGTGCCGCGAGGTCGAGCGCCAGGAAGACCGCCGCCAGCACGAGCATCCACGACCACAGCGCCGTGGAATTGCCGTCGGCGATGGCGGTGTCGACCGTGCGCCCGGCGACGACGGGCACCAGGGCTTCGCACACCTGGTGCACGATCATCAGCAGCATCGCCGGGATCGTCACCGGCTTGCGCGAGAACATCACCCGCAGCTGATACTTCGCGGGCGACGTCGTCGCGTCGAAGGCGGGCGGCGCAATCGACGGCGGCGTGGCCGGCGCGGTGATGAGCGGCAAAGGGGAACCTCCCGGGTCGATGCTGGCGGCAAGGAAGTCTTACCTTAGCCAGCAGCCACCCCCGGATCCCATGCGGTGGGGCCGCTCGAACACTGGAGGCGCATCGATGTTTTGGGTAGCCTACCCTCATGAGTCAAGAAGTCATCAGCGCTTCCTCCCCCGGTCTGGCGCCCTTCCGGCTTTTCCGGACCACCGTCACGACGATCGATCGGTCGCGCCCGAACATAGTCCGCGTGACCTTCGGCGGCGACTGCCTCCGCCGTTTCGGTCGAGGCGGACTCGACCAGCGCATCAAGCTCTTCTTCCCCCGCATCGACGACGTCACCGATCGCGCACTGCCCCTGCCCGACCTCGGCCCGGATCTCTTCGACGCGGACGGTGCCGGCGACGACACCGCTTTCGCTCGGCTGCGGTCGATCAAGTCCGCGCCCGACGCCCCGCACGTGCGCACATATACGGTGCGCCGGATCGACCCCGACGGCACGGCCCTCGACGTCGATCTGGTCGCCCACGGCACCACGAGCCCGTCCGCGCGCTGGCTGGCGCAGGTCCGGCCGGGCGATCCGCTCACCATCCTGGGCCCCGACGAGTTGTCCGCGGGGCGTCTCGGCGGCATCGAGTGGCGGCCCGGCGCGGCGTCGTCCATCCTCATCGCCGGCGACGAGACCGCCCTGCCCGCCATCGCCGGGATCGTCGAACAGGGCGGAGTTCCCGCCGACGCACGGGTGCGCATCGTCGTCGAAGCGCCTGATCTGCGCGATCTCGACGATCTCCGCACCCCCGCCGAATGGAACGTCGTCAGGCTGGCCCGCCCGGACGACATCGCCCCCGGCGAATTGCTTTCCGACGCCGTGCGCGCCTTCCTCGCCGACGAACCGGGATTCCTCCGCGGACGAACCGCCGGGCACGACGGACCCGACGATGTCGAGGCGGACGCCGGAGAAGTCGTCTGGGACCTCGCCGCAGATCATCCCGACGGCGGCGGTTACGCGTGGTTGGCGGGAGAAGCCTCTGCGGTGACCGGGCTGCGCCGCCATCTGGTGCGGGACCTCGGCGTCGACAAGTCGCGGGTTTCGTTCATGGGATACTGGCGCGCCGGCCGCGAAGGCGCCTGAAGGTTCAGACGGTGCCGCGGGCCACGATCAGCGGCGCCTTCCCCCCGGTCGGGTCGTCGAGGACGTCGGCGCGCAGGCCGTAGGCCTCGGCGAGCAGCTCCGGGGTGATGGCGTCGCGGGGGCCGCCGTCGGCGAGGATCGCACCGTCCTTCATCACCACCACGCGGTCGGAATACATCGCCGCCATCGACAGGTCATGCAGCACCATCACGACGGTGCGGCCCTCGTCGGCGAGCCCGCGCACCAGGTCGAGCATCTCGATGGCGTGCGCGGGGTCGAGATAGGTGGTCGGCTCGTCGAGAAGCAGCACCGGGGTCTCCTGCGCCACCGCCATGGCCAACCACGCGCGCTGCCTCTGCCCGCCCGACAAGGTGGCCAGGTCGACGTCGGCGAGCTCGGCGGTGCCGGTGCGTTCCAGCGCCTCGGCGACGACCGCGCGGTCGCGGGCCGAGATCCCCCGCCACCGAGGACGGTGAGGGTGTCGGCCGCGGGCGACGAGTTCACCGACGGTCAGCCCCTCCGGCGCCACCGGATGCTGAGGGAGCACGGCCACGCGGCGGGCGCAGTCGCGGGCCGAGAGCGAGTGGACGTCGACGTCGCCGATGCGCACCCGACCCGAACGCGGCACGAGCAGACGGGACATGGTCCGCAGAAGAGTCGATTTGCCGCAGCCGTTGGGCCCGAGCAGCGTGGTCACGTCTCCCGGTGACGCGGTCAACGACGTCCCGCGGACGATGTCCGGGCCCTCGCCATATCCGGCGACGACCGCCTCGACGGTGATGTTCATGGGATGCTCCTCGAAATCGATCCGCGCACGACCAGCGCGACCAGAACGGGTCCGCCGATGATGGCGGTGATCAGGCCCACCGGCACGGTCACCGGGAGCAGCGACGCGATGACCGCACACCCGGAGATGAGCGCCGCGCCCGCGGCGGCGGATGCCACCGGCGGCGCGGTGGGGGCTCGGGACGCCAGCCGCGCCAGCTGCGGGGCGACGAGCGCGACGAACCCGATGGGCCCCACCACCGACACGGTCACCGCGACGAGGCCCGTCGACGCGATGAGCAGCGTGGCCCGCACTCGGTCGACGTCGACGCCGAGCGCGCGCGCCGAATCGTCGTCATGCGCCAGCAACGGAAGGTCCCGCGTGCACCAGGCACCGAGCGCCGCAAACGACACCGTGGCGGCGAGCAGCGGCGGAATCGCCTCCCAGCGGACCAGGCCGGTCGACCCGGCCAGCCAGGTCTGCGCCTCGGCCGCCCGCGACAGGTCCGCGCGGACCATGAGGTAGGACACCGCCGCATGACACATCAGCGACAGGGCGACGCCGACGAGGATGACCCGGCTCGACGTGCCGAGTCCGCCGAATGCGAACAACAGGGCGACGATCGCCGCGGCGCCCGTCATCGCGAGCAGACAGCGCCACCAGAACGTCGGGATTCCATCGGCGAACTCCGGCCGCGCCACCAGCGTGCCCAGCACCACGGCCACCGCCGCTCCCCCGGACACGCCCAGCACGTCCGGTGACGCGATCGGGTTGCGCGACGACGTCTGCGTCCACGCCCCGGCCAGACCGAGCGCCGCGCCGACGAGTGGTGTGGCGATGGCCACCGGCATCCTCAGATCCCATACGACGGCGATCTCGCGACCGGTGCCGCCGCCCATGAGCACGGACAGGACCGTCGACGGCGGGATCGACACCGGACCGAGGCCGAGCATGAGCACGTACGCGACTGCCGCGACCGCCCCGAATCCTGCGGCGGTGAGCCCGGCGGCGATGATCCTGCGATCAGCTGCGGGCACGACGCTCCCCCTTTCGGACCGCGTACACGAACAACGGGGCGCCGACGAGGGCCAGCACGATGGACACCTCGACCTCGCCCGGCCGCACCACCATCCGTCCGACGACGTCGGCGAAGACCGTGAGCGCGGCTCCCGCGACCGCAGCAGCCGGCAGCAACCGGACCAGCGACGGCCCCGTCAACGGCCGGATCAGGTGCGGAGCGGCGAATCCCACGAAGGCCACCGGCCCCACCGCCGCCGTCGCGGAGCCGGCGAGCACGACGACGGCGGCGAGCATCGCGGCCCTGACCGCCCCCGGCGATGAACCGAGCCCCGCCGCGACGTCATCGCCCATGGTCAGCAGGTCCATCGACCGTGCGAAGGTGGCGGCGATGACTCCGCCGACGACCAGCCCGCCGACCGCCAGCGCCGCGTCCTCGGCCGCCTTTCCCGACATGGAACCGACGGTCCATTGCCGCATGCCGTCGAGCACCGCATGGGATTGCAGCGCCAGCAGCGTCGTGGCCGCGGTGAAGGCCGCCGACGCGCCGACGCCGACGAGGATCAGGGTCAACGGATCCGCCGATGCGCGCGACGCCCCGAACACGAAAAGCGCGGCCGCGGCGGCGCCGGCCATGGCCAACGGCGCCCGGGCGAACGATCCCGCCGCCCCGGCGGTCAGGCCCACCGCAACCGCGAAGGCGGCGCCGGAGGTGATGCCGATGATCCCGGGGTCCGCCAACGGATTGCGCGTCCACGTCTGCGCGATCGCCCCGGCCATGGCCAGCGAAGCCCCGACCCCCAATCCGAGGATCGTCCTGGGCACCCTCAGCTCCCAGACCACGTGGACCAGGTCACCGAAGACGCTGGTCGCCGCGGAGGGCCCGTCGCAGAGTACTGCGAGCACCTCGGTCGGAGACGTCGGCCTGGCGCCGATGAACACGGACGCCGCCGCACAGGCGATCAGCGTCGCCGCGAGGGCGACGGGCCAGACGCGGCGGGCTCCGGTCACAGCTGGTCGGCGAACTTGTCGATCGTCCACGGAATGGTGACCGGGTTCGGCATGCTCATGGCGTTGCCCGTGTCGGAACCGAGGAAACGCACGCGGCCATCCTTGACCACGTCGAGATTCATGAACGTCGGGTCCTTCTTCAATGCATCGACGGCGCCCATGTAGTCGAGCACGAACAACACGTCGACGTCGTTGAGATCCGCGTAATTCTCCGGCGCGAAATCCTTGTAGAAGGTGCCGTCGTCGGTCTTCTGCAGATCATCGGGGATGGTGTAGCCCAGATTCTCGACGAACTGGCCACGGCCGTCGCCGTCGGTGTACAGGCCGATCCTTCCGTCGTAGGGCATGACGATCGCCGCGGTCTGGTCGGCGGTCTCCGGATGCTCCTTCTTGAACTCCGTGAACTTCGCCTCGGTGTCGGCGATCAGTTTCGCGCCCTCCTCGGGCTTGCCGACGGCCTCCGAAATGGTTCGCACCTGGGAATCCCACGGCACCTGCCAATCGGCGTACTCGTCGTCGTGGAGGGTCACCGGCGCAATGGCCTCGAGGTCCTTCTTGGCCTGCTCGTCGACGGCGTTGTTGACCGCGATGATCTGCGTCGGGTCGGACGCGGCGATCTTCTCCACGGTCTCGGCCGTGAAGCCGGTGCCCGTGCCGTAGACGACGTCGGGCCTGGCGTCGCCGAGCAGCTCCATCGACCACGGGCCCACCCCGGATTCGTCGACGTCGCCCTCGGCGCCCCACGGAGCGATCAGCACGGGGTCGATGCCCAGTGCCAGCAGCGTGTCGGCGTCGCCGAGGCCGACGGCCGCAACTCGCTCGACGCCTTCCCCGTTCGCGCCGGCGGCGGCCGTTTCGGCTCCACCGTCGCCGCGCGAGCAGCCGGTCACGGCCAGCGCGGTCGCTGCCACGAGCGCCACCGCCTTGGCGATCATCTTCCGGCCATGGTTGTTGTTCACGATCCTGAACTCCCGTTCGTCGTTGACGCGGCGCACCGCCGCACGGGAGCACCATAGGTGACCCGTCACCCATTTGACAAGGCTACCCTTGCTCGTGCTGGTAGGGGCGGGTACCGCGAATTCCGGTGGGACGGCGGGAAGAAAGAATCCCCGGGGCCCAAAGGGCCCCGGGGTTTTGTTGCGCTCACCGTTCACATCACGCGACGCAAACGGGCTCATCCGGATCTGGAGTGCGTAATTA
>NZ_KV787141.1:0-39673 GCF_001807025.1 Corynebacterium sp. HMSC11E11
GCCCGAGGCCGGCGATCGGCCGATCGGCGGGGTCATCTCCGATGCGGCGATCCGCGCCAGTGCGGTGGCCGTCGCCGATTCCTCCGTCGCCGCGGGGATGCCCACGTGGGTCGGCGAGTTCCGTCCGGGCGAGGGCACCGGCATCGGGCCCGACGGGCGCGTCACCGACGGTGCCCCGCATTGCGTCGATCTTCCCCGGTTCTTCGGCCGCGAGGACGGGCACCCGTTCCACGGTGAAGTCGTGTCGTTCATTCGCACCGGCGACCCGGGGTGGCCCCGTTATTCACCGCCGGAGCGCACGGGGCGCATCTGGTACGGCGGAGGGCACCTCGCCGTCGAGGCCGACGAGCCCGATCCGTGGGGCGGGGTCCGGAGAATGTTCAGTCGCCGGTGACGGCCGGGTGATCGACGCGAGGCGATATCAGCCCGAGGCGATGTCAGCGCGAGGCGATGAGGTACTCGCCGAAATACGGAAGGGCGAATTCCAGTCGTCCGTGCTTCGGTGCTCGGACCAACTCACGTTCGAGCAGCCGTGCCCGTCGCGGTGACAGCCCCTGGGGAGTGAAGCCGAGGCGGGCCGCGACCTCGCCGGTCGCGACGGAATCCTCGCCAGTTTCGGCCATGATGTCCGCCATCGCCTCCAGCACGACGCGTTCACCGTCGGGGACACCGCTCATGGATGGTTTGTGCACCTGGATTCCCATTCGCTCGATGGCCCGGTCGCGAATCGCCGCGATGTCGGCTGACGTGATCGCCGACTTGTCGTCGAGGGAGGCCCGCGCCCATGCGAGCGAGCCGACCAGCTGAATGAGATACGGGTAACCGCGGGAAATGTCCGCGGCGTCCGATGCCGCCCGTTGGTCCATCGGCTTTCCTCCGTCTGCCGACGTCCGAACCAGCGCATCGACGGCTGCGGCACGATCCACCGGACCCAGTTCGAGACGTTCGGCTCGCCGGAGGAACGTGGTTCCCTCGAGCTGGAGCAGTTGATCGATGCCATGGGGCAGCCCGGCGGCGGCGAAGGCGACGTCGAAGTCGTCGCGGACGAGGTCCTGGTAGGCGATCGCCAATCGTTTCATTGCATCGGGGGCGGCGCTCTGGGCCTCGTCGAGGGTGATGAGCAACCCGGTCCCACGGGGCCGGAGGAGGGCGGAAACCTCGCGCAAACGCCCGATGAGGGTCGGCGCCGGGCGGTCGTCCACGGGCGCCGACAAACTGATCGAACCGATGCCGCCGATCGACGCGCCGGTCACCGCACGGCGGGGCGGTTCATCGGCGAGGTCGGAGATCAAGGCGGGAAGCGTCGAGTGGACGAGATCGTCGATGAGCGACTCCCCCACGTGCACTCGCGCGATCACCCACCCCCGCCCACGCGCGACGTCTTCGAGTTCGTTGAGCAAGACCGTCTTGCCGATGCCCCTCGCCCCGCTGACGAGGATCGCCCGATACGGGCTGCCGGGTCCTTCCGCCAAGGCGAGCTCAAAATCCGCCAACAACCGGTCACGTCCCGCCAACACGTGGGGCGATACCCCGAAAGTCGGTCGGAACGGATTTCGGGGGCGCGGCGGGGTCGTCATGTCGGAGTTCCTTTCACCGAATGTGCACGACGAATCCGGTCTTCGGCGGCCCGGATCCTCATCGCCGCACCGTACATGACGGTTGAGATTTGTTAGATCTCTTAGATGCTCTGAACGAGTTTAGACTTGTTAGACCCGATAGATTTGTTAGATCTACCCGAGCTCGTTAGATCTCGGCGATCCGGTCAGATGCCGACTTCCAGGACGATCTGCAGGATCTGCCAGCACACCAACAGGGTGATCAACGTGATCAGCACCGCCCACACCGCGCGGTACTTCATGAACAGATTGTCGCCGTGGGGATCGTCGTCGTGGCCGGCGCCGCGCTGGTCCAACGGTCGCGGGTCGGGGCTTCCGTCCCACTGGCCCCGCGGTTCGGGGTCACCGTCCCAACGGGGATCGAACTGGTCGTCTCGTCGCTGCGGTTCCATGCCCCCATCATGCCGAAAGCCGGTGGACTCCACCGCGCCTTCTTCGCCCGTCGGGAATCCGCCACGGCTGCTAGCGTCAGCTCCATGGCGCTCGACCTGTTGGATCCCGACTGCCCCCACCTGACCCCCGTTTCCCCGAAACTCGCCACGTTGCGCCGAATGATGGCGTCGGTCTGGCTGCTTCCGCCGCTTCTCGTGTCGGTCGTCCTCGCCTTGCTGTTGCACCCGCTGTGGTGGTTCATCGCCGGCGTGTTCGCGGTGATTCTCCTCTGGGTTTTCTGGCTCATCGGCCGTCAGGTGTCGGCCCACCGGTACCTGGAGGACTCGGAGGACATGATCATCGCCAGCGGCCGCTGGTGGCGGTCGGTGACGGTCGTCCCCTACGGGCGCATCCAGTTCATCGACATCGACGAAAGCCCGCTGCTGCGGTTGTTCGGCTTGGCGACGGTCAAGCTCAACACCGCTTCGGCCACCTCGGACGCGCAGCTGACCGGGCTTCCCCGCGCGGAGGCCCGGGCCCTGCGCGAACGGCTGTCCGGCCGTGCCCGCGAGAGGATGGCCGGGTTGTGACGGCGCCCATCGGTCCGGGCCGCCACCGCGTCCACCCGCTCACTCCCCTGTTGTCGGCCGGCCGCTTCCTGGCGGCGGCACTTGTGGTCGCCGTCTTCAACATCATCCAGCAGGGGACGTTCCCCCGGTCCGTGGCGGACGCGTTCACGGACGGCGGGGCGACCGCATGGCTGGTGGTGACGGGCGTGGCGATCGCCGTCGTCGTCATCACCGTGATCCTGGCCTGGGTGTCGTGGCGGTACCGCTTCTACGAGCTCGCCGACGACGAAATCCGCATCGGTTCGGGATGGCTCGTCAGGTCGCGGCGCTCGGCGCGGTTCGACCGGGTTCAGGCCGTCGACGTCAATCAACCGTTGTTGGCGCGGTTGGTGGGCCTGGGCGAAGTGAAGGTGGAGACGGCCGGCGGCGGCGATTCCGACCTGACCATCCGCTACCTCGGCCTCGACGACTGCCGGGCTCTGCGCTCCGCCGTCCTCGAAGCGAAACGGGAAACCGAGAATCCCGGTGGCCCGGCAGTCCAGGAACCGGACGCCGGGGACACGAACGGCTGGGGCACCGTCCCCGTCCCCGATTCGACCGTGGCGATCCACGGCCCGGTGTCGCCGCTGCGCCTCCTGGGTTCGGTGATCATCGGCCCGGGCCTGCTCCTGCTCGTCGGCCTTCCCGTCGTCTTCGGCGCAGCCACCGTCGCCGTCGCCGCCTTCGGTCTGGGCAACGGCATCTCCGTCGGGGAAGCCCTCGCCATGACGGTCGGGGCGATCGCGGGCACGTCGTTCGTCGGCGTCGGTATTTTCCTCATGGGCCTGGTGGCGTCGATGTGGCAGGGATGGAATCAATTCCACGGCTTCACGCTGTCGGCCGACGACCGGCGGGGACGTCTGCACGTCAGCGCCGGACTGACTTCCACGCGCCGCCAGACCATCCCCGTCCGCCGCATCCATGCCCTGGCGATCATCGAACCGGCCTGGTGGCGGCCGCTGCACTGGGCGAAGGTGCGCATCAACGTCGCGGGTTACGCCGGCGAAGGCGCCAACGTGTCCACCACCCTCCTGCCGGTGGCCTCCCTCGCCGAAGCCGACGGCGTCGTCGACGGCGTCATCGGCCGCATCACCGGTCTGCGCCACCAGCCGTCCGAAGCCCGGTGGGCGTCGCCGAAACGCTCCGTCTGGCTGTCGCCCATCGACTGGCGCAACCAGGTCGTGCGCATCACGCCGCGGGCGTTGGTGGTCACCTCCGGGCGTCTGCGCCGATACCGCGCGGTCATCCCCTGGTCCCGCATCCAGGGCCACACGCTGCTGCAGGGGCCCATGTCGCGGGCGCTGTCGCTGGTCGACGTGCGCATCGACCTCGTCGGCGGCCCCGTCTCCGTCACCGCGACGCAACTCGCGCCGGACGATGCGGCGCGGCTCATGAGGGTCCTCGACGAAAGGCGCGGCGCGTAGTCGTCGTCAAGCGACGAAAACCCGGGCCCCTGCCGATGCGGGGACCGACGCCGCGAAACCGGACACCCCGCCCCGGCCGGCAGCCGGGAATCGGAGGGGCCCGACGACGATCGACTGCACGATGACCGGCGTTTCCCTACCCTGGCGACCATGCATGACTGGTACCGAAGCGCGGTGTTCTACGAGGTTCTCGTGCGCGCGTTCAACGACTCGGACAACAACGGTTCGGGCGACCTGAACGGGCTGCGGGACAAACTCGACTACCTGCAGTGGCTCGGCGTGGACTGCCTGTGGCTCCCGCCGTTCTACGACTCGCCCCTGCGCGACGGCGGGTACGACATCCGCGACTTCCGTGCCGTGCTGCCCGAATTCGGCACCGTCGACGACTTCCGCCTGCTGCTGGAGGAAGCCCACGCCCGCGGCATCCGCGTGATCACCGACCTGGTGATGAACCACACCTCCGACACCCACGAATGGTTCCAACAGTCCCGCATGGACCCCGACGGACCCTACGGCGACTTCTACGTCTGGACCGACGACCCCGACACGTACTCGGGCGCGCGCATCATCTTCGTCGACACCGAAGACTCCAACTGGACCTACGACCCGGTGCGCGGCCAGTACTACTGGCACCGCTTCTTCTCCCACCAGCCGGACCTCAACTACGACAACCCGGCCGTGCAGGAGGCGATGATCGACGTCCTGCGGTTCTGGTCCGACCTCGGCATCGACGGCTTCCGACTCGACGCCGTGCCGTACCTCTTCGAACGCGAGGGCACCAACTGCGAAAACCTGCCCGAAACGCACGCGTTCCTGAAGAAGTGCCGCGCCATCATGGACGAGGAATACCCGGGCTGCGTTCTGCTCGCCGAGGCCAACCAGTGGCCCGAGGACGTCGTCGAATACTTCGGCGACCCGGAAGTCGGCGGCGACGAGTGCCACATGGCGTTCCACTTCCCGCTGATGCCGCGCATCTTCATGGCCGTGCGCCGGGAGTCGCGGTTCCCCATCTCGGAGATCCTCGACTCGACGCCGGACATTCCGTCGTCGGCGCAGTGGGGCATCTTCCTGCGCAACCACGACGAACTGACCCTGGAAATGGTCACCGACGCCGAGCGCGACTTCATGTACGCCGAGTACGCGAAAGACCCGCGGATGAAGGCGAACATCGGCATTCGCCGTCGCCTGGCGCCGCTGCTGGAAAACGACCGCAATCAGCTGGAGCTGTTCAACGCCCTGCTGCTGTCGCTGCCCGGTTCGCCGGTGCTGTACTACGGCGACGAGATCGGCATGGGCGACAACATCTGGCTCGGCGACCGCGACGCGGTGCGCACCCCGATGCAGTGGTCCCCGGACCGCAACGCGGGGTTTTCCCGCTGCGACCCGGGCAGGCTGTACCTGCCGACCATCCAGGACCCGACGTACGGCTACCAGGCCATCAACGTCGAAAGCCAGATGAGCTCGTCGAATTCGCTGCTCAACTGGGTGCGGCGGATGGTGCAGGTGCGCAAGAAGTACCGGGCGTTCGGCCTCGGCGATTTCCGGGAGCTCGACAACGGCAACCCGTCGGTGCTGACGTACCTGCGCGAGCATGACGACGAGCGACTGTTGTGCGTCAACAACCTGTCCAAGTACCCGCAGGCCGTGGAGCTGGACCTGTCCGAATTCGCCGGGGCCACCCCGGTGGAGCTGACCGGTTCCGTGCCGTTTCCGGAAATCGGCGCGGATTCGTACCAGGTCACGCTGCCGGGCCATGGCTTCTACTGGTTCGAGCTGCTGGACCCGCCGGAGGCCCCGACCGTCGCGGAATCGTCGTCGGCGCCGACGGTGCCGGTGGCGCAGGCGATTTCCGACGCACCGGTGGCGGCGACGGCCGACACGTCCGATGATTCCGATGAACGAGAGGCGAATCGATGAACGACAACGTCAGTGCAACCCCGATCAATGGCGGTGCGGCAGGTGGTCCCGGAGCCTCCGCAGGTGGTTCCTCCGGCCCCGTGTCGCTTCCCGACGTCGACCTGATCGCCTCCGAGCTGACCCGCACCCTGCCGACGCAGCGTTTTTTCGCGGACAAGGCCGCCGGCATCGACCGTCTGGAAGTGCTGGTGCAGGCCCCGGTCGTACGCGGCGACGCCGATGCCCCGGACGTGGACGTGCTGTTCGTGAGGGTCCACTCCGGCGACGCCTCTCCGGCGTACCTGTTGCCGATCGCGTGGGGTGACGCCTTGCCCGCGGCCGGGGAGGATGCGCTGCTGGTCGCCGGCGAGGGCGTGATCGGCTACGACGCGCTCGTCGATCCGGCGGCGGTGACGGCGTTGGGCCGGGTGTTGGCCGCCGACGGTGCGTTGGGCCCGATGGAGCTCAAGCGGGTTCCGGGCGCGGAGCTGGCCGTGCCGGAGAAGGGCCGCCCGATGGGCGTGGAGCAGTCCAACACGTCGGTGATTTTCGACGACGAGGTGATGGTGAAGTTCTTCCGTCGCCTGCACCCGGGCACGAACGCCGACGTGGAGTTGCTGGCGGCGTTGTCGGCGGCGGATTGTTCGTCGGTTCCGCATTTGTTCGGCTGGGTCGAGCTGGTGGTCGACGGCGAGGCGTACACGACGGCGATGCTGCAGCAGTTCGTGCCGAATTCCGCCGATGGCTGGTCGATGGCGTTGACGTCGGTGCGCGACATCATCCGCGAGGGGGATCTGCAGCCGGAGGATCTGGGCACCGATTTCGGCGTCGAGTCCGCGGCGTTGGGTGCGGCGGTGGCGGAGGTCCACGACATGTTGGCGGCGACGTTGCCGGTGCGGCGTCGGATGTCGGGCGAGGAGCTCGTCGCGCCGATGCGGGAGCGGCTGCGGCATGTGGCGGGGATCGTCCCCCAGGTCAATGAGCTTTACGACGCCGCCGAGGCGGTGTTCGCGAAGGCCGCCGCGTCGGTGGGGTCGGATGGTGTTCCGGTGCAGCGCATCCACGGTGACCTGCATTTGGGGCAGGTGTTGCGCACGCCGCGGCATTGGCTGCTCATCGATTTCGAGGGCGAACCGTCGCGTCCGTGGGATGAGCGTCGTCTGCCGGATCATCCGATGCGCGATGTGGCGGGCATGGTGCGGTCGTTCGATTACGCGGCGCATTACCCGTTGCTGACGGGCCGCGAGGATTCGCGCCAGCAGCGGTACCGCGTCGGCGAGTGGGCGCAGCGCAACGTCGGGGCGTTCCTGGACGGGTATGCGTCGACGTCGGGCCGGGATCCGCGTGACGACGCCGCCGTGCTCGACGCTTTCATCTTGGACAAGGCGATTTACGAGTGCCTGTACGAGGCGCAGAACCGTCCCGGTTGGCTCGAGCTGCCGTTGGCGGCGGTGTCGCGGCTGCTTGACACCGAATAGACCGCTTGGTCTATAGTGGCGGCAGGTCCAGAGTTGCGGCGGGTTTCACATGGCCCCGGGACGTCATCGCCGCACGGCAACCGCGGTTCGAGCCTCGGTGCCTTCCCGGGAAGACCGGCCACCGCCGACATCTCCGGCGGTCGGAAGAACTCGACCGGGAGGATCCCCAGCCATGCGCACGACCCACACCGTTTCCGGCTCCGACGCCGCGATCGCGACCATTGCCGCCACCGCGCCCGACGTCCCCGACGCCGTGAACGAGACGCCCGACTCCGCCACCGACATCCATCGCCTCCGCTTCGCCGCCACGTGGCACCGACGCGCCACGGCGAACGACTCGTACGGCGGGGCGTCGTCAAGCGATCCGGCCCTGCGACCCGCCTACCCCGCGCCGGCGGCGGCCCCCGACGCCCCGCCCGCCGATGCGCTGCACACGGCCGTGGATTCGCTGACCGACACCGGCGACGGGGAAACCCTCATCTTGCGTGATGCCGCCGGCCGCCGCCTGCATTTCTTCCGTGAGGGCCTGTTCCGATGGTCGACGCGCACCGCAGCCGAGGTGGTCGCCGCCGCCGACGTCGCGCCCGGCCCCGCCCCGCGCCGTCTGTGGGTGCGCCACCCCGGCAACGGAACGTGGTGGACGGATACGGCCGTGTGCCATTTCATCGACTGACCGCTCCCGGCGCCGATGCCCGGCGCCCTCATGTCCGACCACCCCGACGCTGAGCAGCGGCCACACCGGGCCGCGATACGTCAGCGGCCACTGACGTATGTTATGGTCAGCATATGCTGACCATTGCCTCTCGTCTCGACGTGATGCATCGCCTCGGCCGCGCCATGGCCGATTCGACGCGATCGCGCATCCTCATGGCCCTCCTCGACGGCCCCGCCTACACCGGCGCCCTGGCCGACGAGTTGGAGCTGACCCGCACCAACGTCTCCAACCACCTGGCGTGCCTGAAGGACTGCGGCATCGTCTTCGCCACTCCGGAAGGCCGCCGTACCCGATACGACATCGCGGACCCGCACCTGCGCAAAGCACTCAACGATCTCCTGGACGTCACGCTCGCCGTCGACTCCGACGCCCCGTGCCTCGACCCGTCCTGCCAGGTGGAGGGCTGCTGCAACGCGAGCGCCACCGCCCACGCCGACGTCGACCCCGAGACCGTGCCCGCACTCGAGGAGACCGTCCGATGACCTCGGCCTGCGGCTGCTCGCACGACGCCCCCGAGCCCACGGACTTCTCCGAGCCGGAGGCCCCGCCGACGCCGTGGTGGCGCGATCGGGAGGTGCTCGTCCCGGTGTTCTCCGGCGTCGCGCTGGTCGCGGCGTTCCTGATTGGCCTCGCGGCCCCCGACGCCGCCGAATCCGCCTCGGAGACGACGCTGGGCGGCGCATGGACGCTGCCCGAATCGACCGCCGGCATCGTGTCGCTGGTCCTGTATTGGGTGGCGCTTCTGCTCGGCGCGTCGACGTTCGTGCCCGGCGCGCTGACCGGACTGTTCCGGCACGGGCGTCTCGGCATCGGCCTGCTCATGACCATCAGCGCCATCGGCGCCGTCATCCTCGGCTACGTTGCCGAGGCCGCGGCCCTGGCGTTCCTGTACTCGATCTCGGAGGCTCTCGAGGACAAGGCGATGGACCGCGCCCACCGCGGTCTGCGGTCGCTGTTGTCGCTCATCCCCGATACCGCGACCGTCGTCGATCCGGATTGCGGGTCGCGCCGCACGATTCCGGCGCGCGAGATCCGTCCCGGCATGCGGTTGACGGTGCCCGCGGGTGGGCGGGTGCCCACGGATTCTTTGCTTGACGACGCCCGCGCCACGGTGGATTCGTCGGCCGTGACGGGAGAGTCGATTCCCGTCGAGGTGTCCGCCGGCGGGGAAGTGCTCGCCGGGGTCATCGCGGTCGGCGCCCCGATGACGGTGACGGCGACCGCACCCGGCGACGACAACTCCCTGACCGCCGTGGTGCGCCTGGTCGAGGACGCCCAGGCGGAGAAGGGAGAGCGGGCGCGCATCGCCGACCGCATCGCCCGGCCGCTGGTGCCCGGGGTGCTCGTGCTCGCCGCGGTGGTGGCGTGCGCCGGTTCGCTGTTCGGCGACCCGGTCGAGTGGATCACCCGCGCCCTCGTGGTCCTGGTGGCGGCCTCCCCGTGCGCGTTGGCGATATCCGTTCCGGTGACCGTCATTTCGGCGATCGGCGCGGCCAGCCGTTTCGGGGTGGTGGTCAAGTCCGGCGCCGCGTTCGAACGCCTCGGCGCGATTGAGCGGGTGGCCATCGACAAGACCGGCACCCTGACCCGCAACGACCCGACGGTCACCGAGGTCGTCGTCGCCGATGGAGCGGCATCGCGCGGCCACGACGCGGGCGACGTCCTCGACTGGGCCGCGGCCCTGGAGCACGATTCCACGCATCCGCTGGCCACCGCGATCATCGCCGGGGCGCGGGATCGACGCGATCGGAAGACGTCGGGGCGGGCTGATTCGCCGGCGGATACGGCGGTCGCCGACGGTGCCGTTCCCGTCGCCGTGGACGTCGCCGAACAACCGGGCATCGGGTTGAGCGGAACCGTCGGCGGGGCGCGGATTTCCGTGGGCAATCCCCGCAGCCTCGACCCCGGCGTGTTGGCCGACGACGTCGAGCGGCTGGAGGCGGCGGGCAACACCGCCGTCGTCGTCCACCGCGACGGCGCACCGGTCGGGGTCATCGCCGTGCGCGACGAACTGCGCCCCGAGGCCGCCGACGCCATCGCGGCGTTGCGGGAGGCGGGCATGGACGTCGTCATGCTCACCGGCGACAATCGCCGCACCGCACGCGCCCTGGCGGCCTCGGCGGGAATCGACGACGTCCGCGCCGAGCTGTCGCCGCGGGACAAGGCCGACGCGATCGCGGGCATGGGCGGGCACGTGGCCATGATCGGCGACGGCGTCAACGACGCCCCGGCGCTGGCCTCCGCCGACGTCGGCATCGCCATGGGCGCCACGGGTTCCGACGCCGCGGTGGAATCGGCCGACGTCGCATTCACCGGCCACGACCTTCGTCTGCTCCCCCGCGCCCTGGACCACGCCCGCCGGGGTCGGCGGATCATGGAGCAGAACATCGCCCTGTCGCTGCTCATCATCGCCGGGCTGCTGCCGTTGGCGCTGTTCGGCGTGCTCGGCCTGGCGTCGGTGGTGTTCATCCACGAAGTCGCCGAGATCGTCGTCATCCTCAACGGCCTGCGGGCGGCGCGGGCGAAGGCCTGATATTCCCCCTCTGCCCCGCCGCCCCGCCCCGCCACGTCGAGGGGAATAGTCTTCACCGCCGCGGGGTTGCATGGAATCGGTGCGCCGCCTCCAGCCTCGACCGGTGACCCCGGTCGATCCGGGCGCCCGCACCGGTTCGTCCCACCCCGACAGGAGACCCGACCATGCAGTACCTCGCCCGAATCCTCGGCACGACGAAAGTGCTGTGGCCGTTTTACGTGGGCATCGTCGTCAGCTCGATCGGCACCGCGATCGCCGCGCTGGTCAGCCCCTTCCTGATCCGCAACGCCACCGACGCCATCGTCGACGCCGTCGGCGCGGGCGACCCGGACACCGTGGCGCGGGCGGTGACCACCATCATCTGGCTGTCCATCGGCCTGCTCGTCGCCGATCTGGTGCAGACCATCGTGCACAACATCGGCGGCTATCTCGGCGACGTGATGACCGCGCGAATGCGGGAGATCCTGTCCACCCGCTACTTCGCCAAACTCCTGTCGTTGCCCCAGCGCTATTTCGACGACCAGGTCACGGGCACCATCATCGCCCGCCTGGAACGATCGATCACCAACGTCACGCAGTTCCTGCAGTCGTTTTCCAACAACTTCTTCCCCATGCTCCTCACCGTCTTCGCGGTGCTGGGCATCACGGGCTGGCATCACTGGCCGCTGGCGTTGCTGCTGGCGGCGGTGTTCCCCACGTACATGTGGCTGACGGCGCTGACGTCGAAGCGGTGGCAGAAGATCGAGGGCAAGAAGAACGCCCGCGTCGACGTCGCCGGCGGCCGGTTCGCCGAGGTCGTCGGCCAAGTGAAGGTCGTCCGCTCGTACACCGCGGAAACCCGCGAGGTCCGCGACTTCGCCGCCCATTACGACGCCACGGTCGACCTCACCCGCGAGCAGTCCACGTGGTGGCACCGGATGGACGCGCTGCGCGGCGGCATCCTCAACGTCATCTTCTTCGGCATCTACCTGCTGCTGTTCCTGCGCACGCTCCACGGCGATTTCTCCATCGGCACGATGGTCATGCTCATCCAGCTGGTGAACATGGCCCGCCAACCGGCGACGATGATGAGCTTCCTCGTCGACTCCGCCCAGCGCGCCATCGCGGGCTCCCGCGACTACTTCGACGTCATGGCCCTGGAATCCGAGGAGTCCGCACCGAAGGAACTCATCGCCGCCGCCACCACCGACGGCGGTGCAGTCTCCCCCGCGGGCTCGTCGTCACGCGAAACCGACCGTGGGGCGACCGCGGACGGCACGGTTGCCGCGGCACCCGCGAGGCGCCTGACGCCGCCGCACGACGGCTCGCCGGTCATCGAACTCGACGACGTCACCTTCGCCTACGACGAGGGCAACCCGGTGCTTCGGGGCGTGACTTTCCGGGCCGGGCGCGGCGAAAAGGTCGCGTTGGTCGGCGAGTCCGGCGGCGGCAAGTCGACGTTGGTCAACCTCATCCTCGGCTTCTATCGGCCCGCCGGCGGCACGCTGTCGGTGTGCGGCGCCGACGTCCGCGACGTCGACATGGACGAGCTGCGCAACTCCATCGGAGTGGTGTTCCAGGATGCGGCGCTGTTTTCCGGCACCATCCGCGAGAACATCGCCTACGGCCGCCCGGACGCCACCGATTCCGAGATCGAGGACGCCGCCCGCCGCGCCAACGCCGACGGGTTCATCCGCCGCTTCCCCGACGGGTACGACACCACCATCGGCGAGCGCGGCCTGAAGCTGTCCGGCGGGCAGAAGCAGCGCGTGGCCATCGCGCGGGCGATTCTCAAGGACGCGCCGGTGCTGCTTCTCGACGAGGCCACGTCCGCCCTGGACACCAAGGCCGAGCGTGAGGTGCAGCGGGGCTTGGAGCAGCTGATGGAGGGCCGGACGACCATCATCATCGCGCATCGCCTGTCGACGATTTCGAACGTGGACACCGTCGTGACGCTGGATCGGGGGCGCGTCGACGAGGTCGGCTCGCCGGCCGAGTTGGCGGTGTCCGGCGGCATTTACGCGGAGTTGCTGAAGCTCACCGCGTCGGCGTCGGCGGCCGACCGCAAGCGGCTGAAGAAGTACGGCCTGGAGGTCTGACCCGCGGCGCCGGCGGCTCAGATCGCGCGCTCGCCCCAGGAGACCAGGTCGCTGGTCAGGATTTCGGGGCGGCGGGGGCCGTCGTACGCGAACAGGGTGACGTAGTCGGCGAAGGTGAACGCGTCGGCGGCGGTGTGCTCTTCGGTGACGGGGGCGGCCAGTGCGGCGGTCATGTCGGGATTCTCCGGGGGTTCGTGCGGTGCTGTCTTCGTGCTGTGCGCCGGATGCGTCCGCGCGGCAACCGTGGGGCCCGAAAAAAGGGGGCGCGCGCTACGGTCGGGGCGCGGACGAAAGACAGCAACACATCGACGACGACGGAACCGCACGATGCATGTTCGCGTGGACCATCGGGTGCTCCTTTCGTCGATGTGGCGTTCCCGGACCGGAGGATCCGGGTGGGTGCCGGTTCTTCCCGGCGACTAATGAACAGCTTAGTCTATTCCGGTGCCGGGGCAAGCCCCCTCCCCCGAAATATTCACGATGAATCCAATCGTGAATCGGAGCCGCCGTGGAAGCGGGATCAGGGCCGCGGCACGATGTAGCGGCCGACCGCCGGCACCGCCTCGACGGTGACGGGCAACGTCGCCATGGCGTCACCGTCGGCGTAGGAGCAGTGGCCGCCGACGCCGAGGTACTCGACGCGGGCGCTGCGGGTGCGGTGGACGGTGACCTCGTCGAAGTTGACGTGGTCGCCCGAGAACAACTTGGAAAGGGTCCGCACCGCCCTGGCACGCGAGGCCTCGCCGATCACGGTGAGATCCAGCAGCCCGTCGGAGTGATCGGCGGACGGGCAGATCGCCATGCCGCCGCCATAGCTGCGGGTGTTGCCGAAGGCCGCGAGCGTCACCGGCGCGTCCAGGACGGTGCCGTCGTCGAGGGTGATGCGAAGCGGCATGGGACGGAGGTGGACGAGCTCCGCGGCGATGGCCATGTGGTAGCGACTGCGGCCGGGCGGCCAGGACATCCGGTTGACGCGGTCGGACACCAGCGAGTCGAAACCGGAGCACATGACGGTGCCGAACCAGCGCGACGTGCCGTCGTCCGCGGTGATCCGCCCGAGATCCGTGGCGATGGTGAACCCGTCGGCCACGACGTCGGCGGCGGCCTCCGGAGATCCGGGCAGGTGATGCTCTCGGGCATGGTCGTTGCCCGTGCCGGCGGGGATGATCCCCAACGGCAACCCAGTGCCGGCCTGCGCCTGCAGGGCCAGGTTGATCATGCCGTCGCCGCCGACGACCACGAGCGCGTCGATGCGATCGTCGGCGACCAGCCCCGCCAGCAATTTCCGCGTGGCATCCGTGTTCCGCCCCTGCACGGCAACGACGGACACTCCCCGTTCGGTGAGGCGGGCCACCGCACGGTCGGCCGCGCGTGACGCGAGACCGCGGCCGGCGCGCGGATTGGCGACCAAGCCGACCGTGCCGATGCCGAACCGGCCCATGGGGTATTTCTCGGGATCGAACGTCACATCCCCAGTGTGCCAGGATCGGAGATTTCCGCAGCTCCAGCGCAGGTCGCGACCTTCCCGACCGAAAGGCGCCCCGGAGATGATCGTTCGTTTATGGCCCGCGCCGTCCTCCGCCGGCAGCTTTTGGCCGCGTACGCGGACCCCGCCACGGACGCGGATCGCGACGCGAAAAATCTATAGACCCCTCGGTCTACTTTGGGGTGTGCACGGGTGTATGGTGAGCCGCATGTCTGACGTGACCTTCCCCGACATCGACACTTTGCGCGCCCGCGGCACCTTGAAGTGGACGGCCTACCCGGCCGACGTGCTTCCGCTGTGGGTGGCCGAATCCGACGCCGCGACCTGCCCCGCCGTCCTCGACGCGGTGCGCGCCGCCGTCGACCGCGAATACTTCGGCTACCCGCGCCGCAGCGTCGCGGACCTCGCCGAAGCCACGTCGGATTGGTACGCCGACCGCTACGGATGGCGCCCGTCCCCCGACCGGATCCACCCCGTCGCCGACGTCGTGCGCGGCGTGACCCTGGCGGTGCGGTACCTCACCCGTCCGGGCTCGGCGATAGTGCTGCCGGTGCCCGCTTACATGCCCTTCTTCGAGGTCGGCCCGGCCGCCGACCGCGACATCGTCCACGTGCCCACCCTCCCCGACGGCCCGGATCCGGCCGCCGTGGAAAAGGCCTTCGCCGACGGCGCCGGCAGCCTGATCCTGTGCAACCCGAACAACCCGTTGGGCTTCACGTTCACCGCCGAGCGCCTCCGCGAGCTCGCCGACATCGCCGCGAAGTACGATGCGCGGATCATCTCCGACGAGATCCACGCCCCCGTCGTCCTCGAGGGCGAGCACGTGCCCGCCGCATCGGTGTCCGACGTCGCCGATTCCGTGACCATCACGGTCACCGCCACGTCGAAGGGCTGGAACACCGCCGGCCTGAAGTGCGCGCAGATCCTGCTCAACGAGGCCGACGACGCGACGTGGCGGGGCCTGACGCACGTCATCAAGGAGGGCGTGTCCACCCTGGGCATGGTCTCGGCGACCGCCGCCTACCGCGACGGCGGGGCCTGGCTCGACGAGTTCAAGGACGTCCTGCGCGCCAACGTGGACACCATCGAGCGCCGCCTGCCCGAGGTCGCCCCGGGCGCGGTGTTCACCCGCCCGCAAGCGTCGTACCTGGCGTGGATCGACTTCCGCGGCGTCGACGGCATCGTCGACCGGGACGGCAACCCGGTGGAACCGCAGAAATGGCTGTTGGACAACGCGAAGGTCGCCCTCAACCCGGGCCCCGCGTTCGGCGACGGCGGTGCCGGCCATGTCCGCCTGAACTTCGCCACCTCCCCCGAGATCCTGAACGAAGCCCTCGACCGGATCGGCGCTGCACTGGCCCGATGAACGCCCAAACCCCCGGAGGCCGTGACCTCCGGGGGTTTCGCATGCCCGTGCCCGCGCCGTCGGCGCGAACCTAGACGCGCACGCCGTTGACCGTCAGGGACCCGTCGGCGTTGACGGTGACGTCGGCGGCCATCGCGGCGGCCATGTTCATGCGAACGTGGGAGGCGCGGCCGTCGGTGCGGTCGAGCGGGTAACCGGAGTCGATGGCGGTGGCCTCGAGGACCTTGACGCGCTGCTCGTCGGTGAGCTGCGGGTGCGTGGTGGCCAGCAGGCCCGCGTACCCGGCGGGCACGGTCACGCCGACGCCGGCCTCGCCGACGCGCTTGAAGCCGTAGGTCATGCGCTCGGTGTACTGGGCGACGGCGGCCTCATCCGACATGTACGGGGTGTCGGCGGCGATGCACTCGGCCAGCGTGGTGCCGCAACGCCACTCCAGCTCGGCGCGCAGCTCGGCGGCGGCGGCCTCGATGAGCGGGCGGAACTCCGGGTCGGCCCAGCGGTCGGCGGCGGCCTGGTTGCCCATCATGCGGCCGCCCATCACGTCGAGCGGGTAGTGGACGCCCATGACCAGGCGGGAATGGCCGGCCTCGGAGGCGCGGGCCTGGATCTGCGGGGCGACCTCCGGCAGCATCATGGACATCAGCGTCGCCGTCCAGGCGGCCTTGTTGGTGTGGCCCGACGGGTAGGACGGGGTCTCCGAGTACGGGTCGTCGTCGCCCGGGTTGTCGCGGTAGTAGCGCTCGATGCGCTCGGGGGCCACGACGAACGGGCGGTCGTAGTTGTAGGTGTACTTCTCGACGAAGGTCGACGACGCGATTCCGCCGGCGCGGGCGAGGTTGCCGGACAGCAGGGCGGAGGTCTTCGGCAGACGGCCCTCCTCCACGGCAGCACGGAAGTGGGCGCCGAGGTTCTGGCCGAAGGCAGCGGAGAGATTGACCATCGGATCGTCGTGGTCGTCCTGCAGGGCCAGCAGCTGGGCCTCGCGGTCGTCCTTGGCGGCGTTGTTGATCCGCACGACGATCTCGAGGTTTTCGTCCATCACCTCGGGGTGGTTCTGCTCGAGGTCCCGGAAGGGGTGGACGACGTAGTGGTAGAACCAGCCTTCGTTCGACGTGTCGGAGGTGAAGGGGCGGGCGAGGCTGTCCGCCGGGAACGGCTGCGGCACCGGGGCGCCGTCCGCGCCGGCACCCTGGTCCTGGCTCGGGATGAAGCTGGGCGCGCCCATCGGCGGCAGGCCGGCGGAACCGGATGCGGCGTCGCCGGCGGAACCGGATGCGGCGTCGCCCTGGTCTCCCGGAACGATCGAGTCGCCGGCGCGTCCGGGGATGATGTCGCCGAGGCCGGGGATGGCGTCGCGGGTCGGCAGCTCGGGGATGGCCTGAGCTCCGGCGGTGGGCGCCAGCGGCAGGGTGAGGGCCAGGGCGGTGACGGCGGCGGCGGAACGCAGTCCGGCGCGGGAGATGCGGCGGGAACCGGTCTTCACGGTGCGGGTACTCCTGATGCGTGGGTCGAATTCTCGAAGGCGGCGGACGACGACGCGCCGACGGCGATCGTCGTCAAGCTGAGATCGCAAGCACCTTAACCCGATTTTCTTGCCAGTTGGCGGCAGAGCGTCAACGCCCGGGTTAACAGACCGTTAACGCCGCACCATGCGTTCGGGGCCGGAAGAAAACTTCCGGCCCCGGGGGCTCATCGTCGTCCTGCTTTGCGACGCCCACGTGGGGCGCGCTGCGGCCTACTTCGAGGAGTAGTCGTAGAAGCCGATGCCGGACTTGCGGCCGTAGCGGCCGGCCTCGACCATGCGCTTGAGCAGCGGCGGGGCGGCGTAGGTCGGCTCGGAGTACTCGTCGAACATCGCGTCGGCGATGAACTTGATGGTGTCCAGGCCCACCATGTCGGCCAGGGTCAGCGGGCCCATCGGGTGGGCGCAGCCGTTGACCATGCCGGCGTCGATGTCCTCCTTGGTGGCCACGCCGTCCTGCAGCATGCGGATGGCGCCGAGGATGTACGGCACCAGCAGCGCGTTGACGATGAAGCCGGAGCGGTCCGTCGCCTTGATGACGGTCTTCTTCAGCGCCTCGGACACGTAGGCGTAGGCGCGCTCGGACTGGACCTCGCCGGTGGACAGGGTGACCACGTGCTCGACGAGCGGCAGCACCGGCACCGGGTTGAAGAAGTGCAGGCCCATGACGCGCTCCGGGCGCTTGGTCGACGCCGCGATCGACTGGATCGGCAGCGAGGAGGTGTTCGACGCCAGAATCGCGTTCGGGTCCTCGACGACCTCGTCGAGCTGCGAGAAGACGCTGGCCTTGACCTCGGGGTTCTCGACGATGGCCTCGATGACCAGCTGGCGGTCGGCGAAATCGGCGAAGGAGGTGGTCCAGGTGATGCGGCCGAGGATCTCGTCGCGGTCGGACTGCTCCAGCTTGCCGCGGGACACGGCCTTGTCCAGGGACTTCTCGATGCGCGCCTTGCCGCCGTCGAGGTACTCCTGCTTGGCCTCCCACACCAGCACGTCGCTGCCCGCCTTCGCGCAGACCTCGATGATGCCGGAGCCCATCTGACCGGCGCCGACGACGCCGACGCGGGTGATTTCATTCGCCATGTTCGGTTCACTCCCGTGGATTTCGTTGCGGGGCGATCACCGTCGGCGGGCCGAGGGGCGTTGTCGCGGCATCGGCGGCTGGCCCGTTGGCCTTCGCCGATCCCCGTGGCCATCGGCCACCCCGGTGATCGCGCTCACTTGCTTCCGCCCACGTTACCGGCGATTCACCGGTTCCGCGCCCGAATCGGCGCATCCGGGCGGCTCAACTGCAGACGGCTCAGTGCAGGTCGCTCACCCGCAGGACGCCGACGCGCCTCAGTTTCGGGGCAGCTGCTCCAGCTTCTCGGCCAGGGTCTCGAGGCGTTCGACGGACTCGCCGGCCACCTCGGCGACGTCCGGGTCGCCGGCATCGACGAGATCCTTCCAACCGGCCGTCATGCGAGCGACGTGCGGGCGCGCCAAGTCGACGAACGCCTGCTCCGCCTGCTCCCCCGACGCGCCGAGCACCAACTGCAGCTCTTCGTCGGTGATCATCGACGTGCCGCCGTCGGAATCCAGGCGGTCGGTCTGCATTTCCAGGATGCCGCGCAGCTCTCCGGCGACCGCCTTGGCGGGGCCGGACACCGCTCCGTCCTCCTGAATGCGCTCGGTGACGGGCAGCAGCTGCTCGGCGTCGGCGACCAGGTGGGCCGCGTACTGGCGGGAGACGTCGGCATCATCGACCGAAGGCGCCGACCCCTGCGGCGGTTCCTGGTTTCCCGCGGTGCTCGGATCGTAGCCGCACCCGGTCAGTGCCAAAGCGACCGCGAGGCCGACCGTCGCAAAGCCATGGCGGACGCCGGCACGACGCCGGCCCATGCGTGCGGAACCCACTAGACCTCCAGCTCCCCCATGCGGTCCCAGTCGTCCTTGCCCTCGAGGGTCTGCGACACGATCCGCGGGGTCTCGCGCAGCAGCGGGCGCATGGCGTCCAGGCCGGCCTTGAAGTGGTCGGAGGTGACGTGCGCCTCGGCGGCGGCGTCGTCGAACGCCTCGATGAGGACGTACTCGTTGGGGTCCTCGACGGAGCGGGACCACTCGAACCACTTGTTGCCGGCCTCCGCGCGGGTGGCGGCGGTGAAATCGGCGACGTGGGTCATCCACTCGTCGGCGTATTCGGGCTTCACGGGGAACTTGACCACGATGAAAATCATGACGCCAGCATACGTGCACGTCGTGCCCCCGCCACCCGCCTCGAGGTCGCCGGCGCGGGTGCCGGGGCGGGTGCGAGCAGGTCCTCGAGGAACTTTCCGTACAGGGCCAGATTGCGCCTGCGGGAGCGCCTGAGCTGCCGGAATCCGACTCCACCCAGTTCCACGCGGCTGCGCTTGCGGTGCTTTGCGACGAAGTCCCCCGCTTCGCCGTGGGCGATCAGGGAAACCAGGAAATCGACGTATCTGTTGAACGGCGCACCTTCGATGGCGCGCGGCGGCACGTGTCGGATGCCGGGGATCGGGATGTCCAGGCACGAAGACAGTTCGTCCGAGTGCGGATCATGCCCGAGAACGCCGCAGCCGCAGACGTCGTTGGCGGAACGGTGGGTGAACACCCGGTCAACCGGCATGCCCAGCTGGGCGAGGTCGTCGTACGGCACTCCCGGGCAGCCGCCCATGATCACCGCCTCCACGGGCTCGTCGCCGCGGGCGGCCAGCACCACCGCCATCATCGCCGCAATCGAGGCGCCGAGGCTGAAACCGTCGACGATGATCCGGTGGTCCGGCCCCTCCTCCGCCCGGATGGCGCCGATGAAGTCGGCCAGCGCCACGCCGCCGGTGCAGACTCGGGAACCGTCATGGGTCCACATGAACGACGTACCCGGCACGTCATGGCCCGCCCACACCACCGTGCGGATCTTCGGCCCGGCATCGCGGCGCAGCGACCGGCGCACCGCGAACACGTTGCCCGAATACCGGTCGATGTCGGAGATGAACGCCCGGGCGCCGGGCACGAACACGACCGTCGCGTCGGCCTTGGCGCCGATGAGATCCATCGCGGCATAACGATGGCCCGGTCCCACCAGGACCGGGCGCAACCCCTGCTCGTCACGGGCGTGCCGCTTGATCTGCTCGAAGTCCGCGACATCGGGCAGCCGGGCGATCACCTCCGCGGCCACTCGGGCGCGAACGTCGAACGGGACACCGTCGGCAAGCAGGGGCTCTGAAGCGAGGATCGTGCGCACCCCCGCAACCTAACCGGCCAACGGGAGATGCGCTCGGCGAGCGGCCCGCCGAAAACTACTTCGGGGGGTTTTCGCCGGAGGTTTCGCCGGAGTTCTCCCCGGCGTTCTCGTCGGCGCCTTCGCCGGTGAACTCACCGTCGATGCGGACGTCGCCGCTGATGACGAGCGTGCCGTCGTCGTCGTAGGAGTAGTCGATCGGCGGGTACTCGTTGCCGTCCTCGTCGTAGCCGGGCGCCGGGGCGGCCTCGTGGGCGGCGAGCTTCTCCGGCGTATCCGTCTTCTTCCACTCGCGGGTCCGCGGCCTGCGCACCGCCATGTGGTCGTCGCTCATGCCCTTGACCAGCGACCACATCATCACGAAGTGCATGAAGAAGAACGGCACGCCGATGAGGATCACCACCTCCTGCAGCGCGAGGATGCCCGTTTCACCGGAGATGACCAGCATCGCGCCGGCGACGGCGCCGATCATGACGCCCCACAGGATGCGATACGACGTCGGCGCCTTGTTCTCCTCGCCGGTCGACATCATGTCGGTGACCATCGCCGCCGAGTCGATGGAGGTGACGAAGAAGATAATGATGACCAGCAGCGCGATGATGCTCACCACGAAGGCCATCGGGTACTGCTCGAGCAGGATGAACAGCGCCGGCGACGGGTCACCGCCTTCGACGACCGGTTCCGACAGGATGCCCGGGTTGGCGGCCTCCAGCTCGAAACCGGCGCGGCCGAAGATGGAGAACCAGATGATGACGAAAATCGTCGGCAGCGCGATGACGCCGGCGATGAACTGACGCACCGTGCGGCCACGCGAAATGCGGGCGACGAACATGCCGACGAACGGCGACCAGCAAATGGTCCACGCCCAGTAGAAGACCGTCCACGTGCCCTGCGACCACTCGGGATTGAGGTTGTAGGAGTCGGTCCAGAACATGATGCGCGGCAGCTCGCCCGCATAGATGCCGACGGTGTCGACGACCTGCTTGAGCAGCGTCAGGGTCGGGCCCATCAGCAGCACGAAAATCATCAGCGCGACGGCCATCCAGATGTTGAGGTTGGACAGCAGCTTGATGCCCTTGTCCAGGCCGCGGGCCACGGAAATCGAGGCGATGATGATGATCGCGGCGATGAGCAGCAGCTGGACGGTGGAGTTCTCGGCCAGGCCGAGGACGCGGGAGGCGCCGGAGTTGATCTGCATGGCGCCCATGCCCACCGACACGGCGATGCCGAAGACGGTGCCGATGATGGCGACGGCGTCGATGAGTTTGCCGGGCCATGCGTAGATCTTTTCGCCCAACAGCGGGGCGAAGATCGACGACACGCGCGGCGGCAGCTTGCGCTTGTAGATGAAGTAGCCCAGCGCCAGGCCCGGCAGCGCCATGATCACCCACATGTGGATGCCCAGGTGGTAGACGGTGAAGGCCATCGCCTCCTGGCGGGCCTCGATGCTCATGGCCTCGAGGTTGCGGGGCGAGTTGATGGCGTGGTTCATCGGCTCGGCCACGCCCCAGAACATGAGCATGGAGCCGGTGCCGCCGGCGAAGAGCATGCCGAACCATTCGGCGACGGTGTACTCGGGTTCCTCGTCGTCGTCGCCGAGCGTGAGGTTGCCGTAGCGGGAGACGAAGATCGCGATGAGGTAGATCAACGCGGTGGAGACGCCGCCGATGAACAGCCAGCCGAGGTTGCCGGTCACCCAGCCCGACGCGGCGGAGTACGCCTCGCGGGCGGTGTCGCCCAGGGCGACGGTGAGCACGACGAAGGCGAGGATGAAGCCGACCGAGGCGAAGAAGATCAGCGGGTCGGTCTTGAGCCAGCGGAAGCTGGTCCTCTTCTTGCCGTTTGCGCCGACCTCCGCGATGGACCGGGGTTTGTCGTCGTTATCGCGATCGTCGCTGTCGCGACCAACCTGATCGGATACGGTGTCGGATGATTTCTCGTCGGAGGTGGAATCCTGGCGACTCATGCGTGGGGCCTTTCATGGCTCGTTGACGCTGACGCAATTATCGTAGCCTCACGGCAATCGCATTCACTGACGTGCCCTGGTCACCCGGGGCGCACCCCATCGGGTGTCACGGGAGGTTCGAGTGGAGGGTTATCGCGCGGGCGAGCGCGCGCTCGCGGTGTACCTGTCGTCGATCACGGGTTTCATCGACGCGCTCGGGTTCCTGTACTTGGGCGGGTTCTTCCTGTCGTTCATGTCGGGCAACACCACGCGTCTGACGGCGGCGATGGCGGAGGGCGCGTGGGATGTGGCGGGCAAGGCCGCCGGCGTCATGGCGCTGTTCCTCGTCGGCGTGATGATCGGCGCGTTGATCAGCCGCCTGGGCCACCGGTTCCTGCCGCCGACCCGGCCGCGTGAGGCGGTGCTGCTGTTCATCTGCCTCACGGCGACGATCGCGTCGATTTGGGTGGTCACCGGCGAGGATCTGCCGGCGGTGCTCAGCCTGTCGTTCACCGTCGGCGCGATGAATTCGATTTTCGAGCGTGACGGCGAGGTGTCCATTTCGCTGACGTACATGACCGGCACCCTGGTGAAGATGTCCCAGCGTTTCGTCGGGGCCTTCTTCGGCGGGTCGCATCGGGCCTGGATCAACTATTTCCTGCTGTGGGCGGCGTTGGCCGTCGGCGCGATCTTCGGCGGCTGGTGCTTTACGACGATCGGCCTGAAGTCCGTGTGGGTGGTCACGGCCATGATCATCGGGGGCACGGCGGTGGCGTTGGCCAATCGTCATCGGCGCCGCAAGGCCGGCCTGCCCGTCTGACGGGTCCGCGGGCGGGTCGTCGTCACGCAAAAACCCGGTGCCACGCCGCCGTCTCCCCGCGGGCGGACGTGTTCTGGGGCAAAATGGTCGGCATGGACGCATCTCCCCTCAACCAGGCTCCCCTGATCCTCCCCTGCAACGGCAAGACGCCGCGGATCCACCGGTCGGCGTGGATCGCCCCCGGTGCGGTGATCATCGGCGACGTCACCATTGGCCCCGACTCGTCGGTGTTCTACGGGTCGGTGCTGCGCGGCGACATCAACTCCATCACCGTCGGCGCACGGACGAACATCCAGGACAACTCCACCGTCCACGTCGACTCCGACGCCGAAACCGTGCTGGGCGACGATGTCACCGTCGGCCACATGGCGCTGATCCACGGCACCCGCGTCGGCGACGGCACGTTGGTGGGCATGAAGTCGGCGCTGCTGTCGCATTCCGTCGTCGGGTCGGGCGCGCTCATCGCCGCCGGCGCCGTCGTGCTCGAGGGCCAGGAGATCCCGGCGCGGTCGCTTGCCGCCGGCGTGCCGGCCAAGGTCCGCCGCGAGCTGGACGACGCGACGGTGGAGGGCTTCATCACCCACGCCGCCAAGTACGTGGAGACTTCCCGCCTGCACGGCGACATCTCGCCGGTGCCGCTGTCGGACGTGCTGTTCGACTGACGCCGGGGCTTTCCGACGCCCGCCGGGGGCCTTACACGTGCAGGGCCGTGAACGGCGGGAACGGCAGCAGCCGCACCACGGTCCAGATCACCAGCACGGCGATGGTGACGTGCGGCAACCACTTCCACTTCGTCCACGTGGGCAGACGCTTGCCCAGGGTCCGGCCCAGCCACACGACCCACGCCCAGGCCAGCAGCACGCCGGCGACCAGCGCGACCGCGTTGTAGCGGATCGCACCGGTGAGGTCGAAGTGCGTGAGCGAGTACAGCATCCGCGCCGTGCCGCAGCCCGGGCACGTGATGCCGAGCAGCGCCTTCGTCGGACACACCGGCGTCGGGCCACCTGGGGTCGTCGGATCGGCGACGGCCAGCGCCGCACAGCCGCACACCGCGCCGGCGGCGGCGATGAGCGGGCCTGCGGGGGACGCGGCGAACCAGTTGCCCGCCCGCTCCATCACCCCGACCGAACCGCCGTGGGCGCTCCCGTCGGCATGGCCGCGCACGGGCCCGTGATCGTACGCGGGCCCGTGGTCGTGCGCGGGCCCGCAGTTGCCATGGTGGGTCATTCGATCAGTTCACGTGGAAGTAGAAATGCGCTTGGCCGGTGGAGATCAAGATGATGGAGACGAACAGTCCGATGATCGCGAGGATGACGGTGATGTTCATCCACAGTTTCGCCTTATCGGACGCCGCCTGGGCGCCCTGGTAGTCGCCCATGTTCCACAGGGTGTCGACCTTGTTGGCAAAGACGAGGGCGGCGATGCCTGTGGCCAGGCCCAGCAGACAACAGAACACGAAACCGCCGATGGTCGCGAAAACTGAGGGCGCCATGAAGTTCTGCGGCTTGCCGTCGGCCGGGGCCGATTGCGCACCAAAGGCGCCGTAACTTCCCGGGCCGTAACTCTGTGCAGCGGGCTGACCGTAACCGGACTGGTCGTGGCCGCCCTGTCCGTAGCCCTGGGAGAAGGGATCGCTCGGCTGGTTGTCGTTCGGGGTCGTCATGGAGCTCCCTTTCATCGCGCTCTACCTTCTCGGGCGACGCGTTACGGTGATCGGTTGGTCCGCGGCGGGCTTGATTTTACTCACGAAATCCGTTCGCGCTCGGTGATGCCCGCGTGGGCGACCGGGAAAACGCGATCATTGCGACGGTGAATCCGCCGGTCCCCCGCCGAACCGATTGCGACCAGGTCGTCCGGGACCAGGTCGTCCGGAACTCAGCCGATCGCGGTCGCGTACGCCTCGACCGCCCCGGCGCACGAATCGGCGGCCGGGCCGTGTTCGGTCACCAGCACGTACTGCATGCCGTCGTCGGCGTTTTCACCGGCCAAGCACTGGGAGAACGCGGTGACCAGGACGTCTTCGACGATCCACACGGATTCGGGAGCGTCGGACGACACTGCCTCGCGCGCGGCCTTCGGCTCTGATTCGGCGGCGATGACGTCGTACTGCAGCGTCGGGTCGTTCATCAGCAGCGCCAGGCGCCCGGTGTCCGGGTCCTCGAAGTCGCACCAGCCGCGGTCTTCGTCGTGGGTGGTCAGCTCGTATCCCGCGTCGGTCATGCGGGCCATGACTTCCGCGGAGCACATGTCCACCGCCGGTTGCCCGGTCCCCGGCAGGTCGGGACGGGGTGCGGGGCCGGCGTCGACTGCGGCCGTGCTTTCCGACGCCGCCCCTCCGTCCGGTTCATCGCCGCAGGCCACGAGCCCACCGCCGAGCCCGACCATCGCCACGACCGCAGCAGTGGTGCGGACGGCGCGCTCGGTTCGCACGAGTCGCATGGTGCCGCCGAAGGTCACCGTCATGACGCCGAGACGATCTCGGCGCCGGCGTCGGCCATTTCGCGCAGCGCGGCCGCTCCCCGTTCCGCGTCGACTGCGGCGGTCTGGTTGGCGTGCACCGTGACGTCGAAGCCCTCGCGCAGCGCGTCGAGGACGGTCGCCCGCACGCAGTGGTCGGTGGCCACGCCCACGACCTCCAGGTGGGTCACGTCGGCGGCGCGCAGGGCGTCGGCCAGCGCCACCCCGGCCTCCGTCTTGCCTTCGAATCCGGAGTAGGCGGCCTCGAATTCGCCCTTGGTCACGTCGATGCGCACGGCGTGCGGGTTGGTCATGGCGAAGTAGTCGAGTGCGCGGATCATCTCCGGGTGGAATTGCGAACCGTGCTCGCCGGCGGCGCAGTGGCGCGGCCAGGTGTCGACGTAGTCGGGGGTCTCCGACCAGTGGGCCCCGGGGTCGATGTGGTTGTCGCGGGTGGTCACCAGCACCGAGTACTTTCCGGCGCGGCCGGCCAGGTGCAGGTACGTGGCGCGGTAGGCCTCGACGGCGCCGTCGACGGCCAGGGAGCCGCCTTCGGAGAAGTCGTTTTGCGCATCGACGACCACGAACGCCGTGGTGGGGCGCTCCTCCGGATCGTCGACCGCCTGCTCGCGGTTGGCGGTCTGCACCGCGCGGTAGGTTTCGGCGAAGGACGGACGGCGCGAGGTCATCTGCGACGGGTCATCGGGGATCTGCAGCGGGTCTGCCTGCGGCGCCCCGGGGGCGTTCGACGGTTCCACCGGATCGCCGGCGGGATCGGGCCGCAGATCGAGCCGCTCGGGGCGGCGTCCGGGCTGGTTCTCCTGCTCGTTCATGGTTTCCGATCATGCCATGCCCGCCGGATCGCCCACCGGTTGCTCGGGCCCGGTTCAGTTCTTCGGCGGGGCCTTGCGGAAGTACAGGCGCTTGCGCACCCGGGCCACCACGTCGCCTTCTTCGTCGACGATGTCGCAGTCGAACCAGCGCAGGTGTTTGTCGCCGTCGGCGGTTTCGGCGCGGATTTCGTCGATGACGTCGGCGGGCATCTCGATGATGGCGCGGATGGTGCCGCGACCGGGTTTGAGGAATTCGATGGACGCCTCGGTGTCCCACACGCGGTAGCCGGGGCCGAGCTGGTGCATGGCCAGGATCATGAAGAACGGGTCGGTCATCGATTGCATGGTGCCGCCGAAGACCGTGCCCACGGCGTTGGCGGTCCACGGGCGCAGGCGGTGCTTGACGACGATCCGCGTGCCGTCGTCGGCGGCCTCCTCGACGCGCACGCCCGCACCTAGGTACGGCGGCCACAACCACATGAGTCGCTTGAGTTGCCTGGGAGTCAAACGCATGCCCGGCACGATACCGGCGGCGCCGATGTCGCGGATCCGATTGGGCGCATAAGATCCGGTGCATGAACCATTGCATGAGCAACGTCGGCACCGGCCTCCGGGTGATCGTCCGATGAGCGCCGGCCTCGCGGCGCTGTTGGACGACATCGCCGCCCTGGCCCGAGCGGCCGCGGCGTCGACCGATGACATCGCCGCCGCCACCGGCAAGGCCGGAGCGAAGGCCGCGGGCGTGGTCATCGACGATGCGGCTGTGACGCCGCAGTACGTCACCGGCATCGAACCGAAGCGCGAGTTGCCCATGATCTGGCGCATCGCCAAGGGTTCGCTGGTCAACAAGATCGTCATCATCCTGCCCATCGCGCTGCTGCTGTCGCAGTTTCTGCCGTGGCTGCTCACGCCGATTCTCATGCTCGGCGGCTCCTACCTGTGCTTCGAGGGCATGGAGAAGGTGTGGGAGAAGATCTCGCACGCGCTGTCCGACGAAACGGAGGAGGAAAAGGCCGCCCGCGAGGCCGCCGTCGTCGACCGTGAACCGGCCGACGAGGATTCGCTGGTGAAGTCGGCGATCTTCACCGACCTGATCCTGTCGGCGGAGATCATGGTCATCTCCCTCAACGAGGTCGCCGACGAAACGTTGGTGCGCCGCGCGGTGATCCTCATCATCGTCGCGCTGGCCATCACGGCGTTGGTCTACGGCGTGGTGGGCCTGCTGGTGAAGATGGACGACATCGGCCTGGCCATGGCCAAGAACAACGATGGCGCGGGCGGCAAGCTCGGCATGGGGCTGGTCAAGGCCATGCCGGTGGTGTTGACCGTCATCGGCATCGTCGGCACGTTCGCCATGCTGTGGGTCGGCGGCCACATCATCCTCGTCGGCGTCGACGAGCTGGGCTGGCACGCCCCGTACGAACTCGTCCATCACCTGGAGACGATGGTCCCCGCTGGCTTCCTGGCGTGGTTGGTCAACACCATCTGCTCGTTGATCCTCGGCGTGATCTGGGGCGCCATCCTCGTCGCCGTCGTGCATGTCCTGCCCTTCGGACATGGCTCGGACGACGACGAGGGGCAGGGCGCGGGCCATGACGCCGACCGTGCCGCCGGCCGGGTTGACGTCCGGGCCGATGGACACGCCGACGACCGCACCGCCTCCGGCGCCGACGCGCTCACCGCGCACTCCCCGCGGATCCCGCGTACGCCGCACGTGCGCGCCTCCGCGGGGTCGGTCACGCCGGGTGGCCTGTTCGTCGACCGCGGTACGAGAAAGACCGACGTTGGGACGAACAAGGTCGGCGGCGGGGCGAAGAAGGGGAAGCCGGGCCGGTAGGCCCTACTTGAATTCGCCGTCGACGTACATCCAGCGCTTCGACCGCAGCATGAACGTCGACCGTTCCCACAGCTGCCCCGGCCCCTCGGCGTCGCGGTAGCGGGCGCGGAACTCCACCACTCCCTCGCGGTCGCCTTCCGCCCCGTCGACGACGTCGAGGATTTCCAGGCCCAGCCATTCGACGTCGTCGTCGAAGGTGACGACCTCCGGTCGGCGGCGCGGGTGCCACGTCATCCAGATGAAGTCGGCCTCGTGCGCGGCGTAGGCGCTGTAGCGCGCGGCCATCAGTTCGACCGCGGTCTCCGGCAGGCGTTCGCGGCGGTGCAGGGGCGCGCAGCAATCCCCGTAGCGCGGCACCCCGGCCGTCTCGCCCCCGCCCGCGCCGCCGCATGGGCACGCCGCGCCGTCGTCAAGCCGAATCCGCGTGAAAAGCGGGCCACCGCTCATCGTGCAACTCCCATCCCGTGCAGCTCCCGTCCCCGGTCCCCCGGACCCGATTCCTCCCGGTCACGGTAGCGCATCACAGGAACAGCAGCAGGCTCACCGCCATGACCGCCATGCCCGCGATCAGCCCGTAGATGGCCATGTGGTGGCGGCCCGTGGCCTCCGCGGCGGGCAGCAGCTCGTCGAGGGAAATGAAGACCATCACGCCGGCGACCATCGCGAAGGCGATGCCCATGGTCACCGGCCCCAGGAAGGGCATGAGCACCAGGAAGCCGATCAGCGCGCCCGCGGGTTCGGCCAGCCCGGACAGGAAGGACCATTTCAGGGCTTTGCGACGACTCCCCGTCGCCTGGTGGATCGGCACGGCCACGGCGATGCCCTCGGGAATGTTGTGGATGGCGATGGCCACCGCCACGGGAATGGCCAACTGCGGGTCCTCCAACGCCGAGATGAACGTGGCGAAGCCCTCCGGGAAGTTGTGGATGGCGATGGCCAGCGCGGTCATCGTGCCCATCTTCATCATCCGGCGGCGTTGGGCCGATAGCTGCGGGTCGTCGATGGTGCCCGGTTCGTGCGGGTTGATCGGTTCGGGCACCAGCCGGTCGATGACGGCGATCAGTGCGATGCCGCCGAAGAAACCCGCCACCGCCGCCCAGTTTCCGCCGACGGTGCCCCAGGCCTCGGCGAGCTCGGCGACGCCCTTGGGCAGGATCTCCATCATCGAGACGTAGAGCATGACGCCGGCAGAGAAGCCGAGCGTGCCGGCCATGAACCGGGGGCCGGGGTCACGGCGACTGACCGAGATCAGGCCGCCGATGCCGGTCGACAAGCCCGCGGCCATGGTCAGGCCGAAGGCGAACCACAGGTTTTCCACGGCGGTCAGCGGCCTTCTCGCGCATCGTCGTCGCGCGACTTGGCCACTCCCCCGAGCTCGTACACTCGGAAGGCCACGCCATTGCGCTCGCCGACCAGGGCGCCGGCGTTCGCCAGCATCGGCGGAATGAAGTCGGCCGGTTTCGGGTGATCCGGCAGATCGGCGAGGTACTCGCGATGGCACTCCAGGGAGGCGACGGCGGCGGCGACGTCCTCGTCGTCGACGGCCACGACATGGGTCGGGTCGCCCGACTGGCCGACGAGGAACACGTCGGGTTCCCACGGCTCCAAGCCCTCATCCTCCGCCAGCTCGCGGAAGATCCATCGGTTGCCGGCGTCGCGGGCGGCGTCGATGGCCGCACGGCCGGCCGCACGGTGGTCGGCCTGATTGAGTCCGTGGGGCGCCTCGAACTCGAAGGTCAGCGTGACCACGGCGTCGGGGCGGAACTGCCGGATCCTGCGCGCGATGTCCCGCCGCAGATCCAGACCTTCGACCAGGTGGCCATCGGGGTGATCGAGGATGACCAGCTCACCGGCGCCGACGGCGTCGCACGCCGCGCGCTGTTCCTTCGCCCGCAGCGGACCGACCACCTCGGGGGCGCGCTTCATGCCCGCTTCGCCGGAGGTCAGCAGCAGGTAGGAGACGTCGATGCCCGACTTCGTCCAGGCGTTGACCGCCGCGGAAATGCCGTATTCGGTGTCGTCGGGGTGGGCGACGACGCACAGCACCCGCTCCCACCCGCGGCAGTCGAGGGTCTGGATCCGCTTCTCTTTCGGGGTCATGCCATCGACCCTATTCGCTTCAGCGGACTCCGGGGCGGGGCTCACCTTCGGCGAAGCCCGCCGCGGACTGCACGCCGACGATCGCGCGCTCGGCGAAGGAGGGGATGTCGGCGGCGCCGGCGTAGGTGAAGGACGAACGCACGCCGGAGACGATGCGGTCGACCAGGTCCTCGACTCCCCCGCGTCCCGGTTCGAGGCGGATGCGCGCCGAGGAGATGCCTTCCTCGAACATCGCGCGGCGCGCACGCTCGAACGCGCCGATCCGGGCGTTGCGGCTTTCCACCGCCCGGTTCGATGCCATGCCGAAGGAGTCCTTGTACCACCGGCCGTCCGCGTCGACCTTCAGGTCGCCCGGCGATTCGTGGGTGCCGGCGAACCAGGAGCCGACCATGACGTTCGATGCTCCCGCGGCCAGCGCCAGGGCGACGTCGCGGGGATGGCGCACGCCGCCGTCGGCCCACACGTGGGCGCCGAGTTCCTTCGCCGCCGCCGCGCATTCGAGCACGGCGGAAAACTGCGGCCGTCCGACGCCGGTCTGCATGCGGGTGGTGCACATCGCGCCCGGGCCAACGCCGACTTTGATGATGTCCGCGCCCGCCTCCACCAGGTCGCGCACGCCGGCGGCGGTGACCACGTTGCCCGCCACGACGGGCACGCCCGGTTCCAGCGCCCGCACGCGGCGCAGCGCCTCGATCATCGTTTCCTGGTGGCCGTGTGCGGTGTCGATGACCAGGGTGTCCGCGCCGGCGTCGAGCAGAGCGCGGGCCCGTCCCTCCACGTCGCCGTTGATGCCGACGGCCGCACCGACCCGCAGCCGACCTTCATCGTCGACGGCGGGACGGTACACGGTGGCGCGCAGTGCACCGCGCCGGGTGAGGATGCCCGCAAGCCTGCCGGCGGAATCGACGACGGGCGCGAGCTTCCGGCTGGCCTCGACCAACCGGTCGAAGGCCTCCTCCGGGGCGACGTCGTCAGGCAGGGTGAGCAGGTTGCCGCTCATGAGCGTGCCCACCTGCGCGAAATTGTCGGCCCCCCGCAGATCCTTTTCGGTGATCATGCCCACGGGCACGTCGCCGTCGACGACGACCGCCGCCCCATGCGCCCGCTTGGGCAGCAGATTCCGGGCATACCCGACGGTGTGGTGCGGTTTGATCGTGATGGGCGTTTCGAAGATGAGGTGCGCCGACTTCACCGTCCGGATGGTCTCCGCGGCGATGTCGGCCGGCACGTCCTGCGGCAGGATGGCCATGCCGCCGCGACGGGCGATGGTTTCCGCCATGCGTCGCCCCGACACCGCCGTCATGTTCGCCACGACCAGCGGAATCGTGGTGCCCGTGCCGTCGGAGGTCGACAGGTCGACGGACATGCGCGACCCGACGGCCGAGCGCGACGGAACCATGAACACGTCGTCGTAGGTCAGCTCGTACGGGGGTTTCGCGTCATCGAGGAATCGCATGCCCACCAGGGTAGGCGCAGCCACCGCATTCGGCGTTCCAACCGGGAACCGTCGCAGAGCCCGCCGGGCACCCCACGGTGCGCACCCATGACATTTGTCATGGGCGAAACCGGCCTCATCGCACTTCCGGCGGCGTCCCCGAAGACGGACGATGAGGTCATGAACACACGACTGGCACTCGAAGTCCGGGGCGCGGCGAAACGATTCGGCCCCGTCACGGCGGTCGACGACGTGTCCTTCACGGTCCCGGTGGGCGAGGTCGTCGCCCTGCTCGGACCGAACGGGGCGGGCAAGACCACGCTGTTGGACATGATCCTCGGCTTTACGACGCCCGATGCGGGATCCATCGAGGTGCTGGGCGGATCCCCCGCGTCGTCGGCCCGACGCGGGGAGGTGGGCGCGATGCTCCAGTCCGGTGGGTTGCTCAAGGATCTCACCGTGGCCGAGACGCTGCGAATGCTCGCCGTGTGCCATGAGAGCACCCTCGACGTCGACGGCGTCATCGAGAGCGCGGGCCTCACGGATTTCGCCGACCGCAAGGTCGGGGCATGCTCCGGTGGCCAGGTGCAGCGGCTGCGGTTCGCCGCCGCGCTGCTGCCGGACCCGGAGCTGCTCATCCTCGACGAGCCGACCGCGGGAATGGATGCCACTGCCCGACGCGAATTCTGGCGCACCATGCACGCCGAGGCCGCAGGCGGCCGCACCATCGTGTTCGCCACGCATTACCTGGCGGAAGCCGACGACTTCGCCGACCGGCTGATCCTCATCCGCGACGGCGCGATCGTCGTCGACGGCCGCCTCGACGAGCTGGTCCGCAACGGAGACAGGACGGTCACCGGGACGTGGATCGCCGCGGAGTCCCCGGTGGAGGTGGCGCGTGCCCTCGGTCTCGACCCCGACGCGGTCACCGTCGACGACGACTCCGTGGCGTTCACCGTCCCCGACGGCGACGCCCTGGCGCTGCACTTGTTGTCCGGGGGGATGATCCGCGACATCGAAGTCCATGCGAGGACCGTCGAGAAGCTGTTTTTCGAACTCACCGGCGCCGATGCCGGGGATGGGAGCCTGACATGAGCGCGAACATCGTCCTCCGGTACACGGGGAAGGAACTGCGTCGGACGCTGCGGATGTGGGACGCGACGTTCTTCATCATCGTCCTGCCCGCCGCCCTGTTCCTCATGTTCGGCTCGCGCGGCGACGCCGTCGATTTGGTCGCGGGGTCCGGCAACATCTCCGCCTTCGTCATGACGTCGATGTCCGTGTACGGCGCCGCCATGGCCACGACGACGCTGGCGGGGATGACCGCCGTTGAACGTGATGCAGGCTGGGGCCGACAGTTGGCCCTGACGTCGTTGAGCACCGGCGGCTACTACGTCGCGAAGGTGCTGGTCTCGTTGGCCGTCGCGATGTTGCCGATCCTGACCAACCATGCCCTCGGCGCCGCCGTCGGGGCTTCCTTCGACGAAGCGTGGATGTGGCCCGCCTCCATCGCGCTCAGCTTGGTCGTCGCCCTGCCGTTCGCTCTCTACGGCCTAGCCGTGGCCATGCTCTTCCGGTCCGAGGCCGCCGTGTCCGCGGCGTCGGGCATGCTCGTGGTGTTCTCCTTCTTCGGCACGTTGTTCATGCCGCTCGACGGCATCATGCTCGACATCGCGAAGTGGACGCCGATGTACGGCGCCGCGACGGTGGCGCGCTGGCCGCAGTTGGAGGGCCTCATCGCCCCGGCGACCGAAGGTGCCATGCCGGGCCAGGAATCCATGGGTCTGGCCGTGGCCAACATCGCCGCCTGGACGGTGATCTTCCTGGTCATCTGCGTCATCGCCGGACGCAACCGCAACCGGCGCTGACGGTCGCGCCGGACCCGGGCGTCCGAGGCCGGCGACGTTCCCGCCCGGCCCCGGTCCCGGACACGACTTACTCTGGTCGGAGAACACCACCGACCCCGGCCGACCCGCACATCCGACCCGACCATCCGACCCGGCCCACGACCCCGGCCACACCATCAATGCCCCGTCCCCAAGACCGCCCGCGAACCCGGAGGATTTCCGTGTCCCGTCCCGGATGGCAGCCGCCCGAAGAGCTCGACGCCAATGAGCGCCGCTTCACGCTGCTGTTCTCCGGTGTGTGGCTGATCTTCCTCGGATGGCCGATCTACGAGGTGCTCACCTCCCCCGGCAACGGCCCCGCCTCCCGCACGATCGGCGTCATCCTCATCGCCGTCTTCGCCGTCACGTACCTGGTGTGGTTCTCCTGGCCGCGCCCCGTGAAGTCGATTCCCCTCGTCGCGAACACGCTGCTGCAGACGATGATCCTGGCGGTCCTGATCACCGCCGTCGTCCCGTTCGCGGGCCCCACCGTGGCGGGCATGGTCCCCTACGTCATGGCGTTGTGGATGTTCAATCACCGCGTCGTGCTCGGCCTCCCGGCGGCGTTCCTCGTGGGAGCCCTCGGATCCGCGGCGGTGGCGGTGATCGCCGGCCCCCAGTTCGCCTTCGGTTTCCTCACCCCGATCATCTTCACGGCGGGGATCATCACCATGTTCCGGCTGGCGTTCGAGCACTCCGAGATCGAGCGCGAGTTCTCCGAGCGCGTCGCGCTGGCCGAGCAGCGCGAGGAACTCGCGCGCACCGTCCACGACGCACTCGGTCATTCGCTGACCTCCATCACCGTGCAGGCCCAGCTGGCCAAACGATTGGTCGCCGCCGATCCGGCGGCCGCCGAACGCCAACTCGACGGCATCCTCGCCACCGCCCGCGATTCCCTCCGCGACGTCCGGTCGACCGTGGAATTCCTCGACGCGCCGGGCCTCGACGAACAGCTCGACCACGCCCGGACCACGCTGACCGCGGCCGGCATCGAACCCGAGATCCCGCACCGGGACGACGTCCCCGACCTCGATCCCGCCGACCGCCGCCTGTTCTCGTGGTGCCTGCGCGAGGCAATCACCAACGTGGTCAGGCATTCCGGCGCGACGCACTGCGGCGTCGAGATCATCGTCGGCTCCGGCGGACACGATGATCGCGTGGGGGCCGGGGACGCTCCGAAGAGCCGCGACGGCGAAGCGCACTCCGGCGCTATCCTCCGGATCACCGACGACGGCGTCGGCATTGACGGGGGAATGGACGGCGACGCGGTCACCCGCGGCACGGGCCTGCGCGGGCTGTCCCGACGAGCCGAGCGCGCCAACGCCACCCTGGTCCTGTCCGACGCCGACACCGGAGACCCCGATCGCCCCGGAACGATTCTCGAGGTGCGCACATGACCACCGCCGATCCCGCCGCGGGCAACCCCACCGGTGGCACCGCCCCCATCCGCCTCCTCGTCGCCGACGACCAGGAACTCGTCCGGGCGGGCCTGGCCCTGCTGCTCGACATGGAGCCGGATCTGGAGGTCGTGGTCCAACTGTCCGACGGCGCCGACGCGGCGCGGGCGGTCGCCGAGCATCGCGTCGACGTGGCGATCCTCGACATCGAAATGCCCTACGACGGCATCCGCGCCACGGCCGACATCACGGCGCTCAATCGGCGCCGGGCCCGCGGCTCCGCGCCCGACGAAACCGGCGCAGGCACCGAAACCGGGGCGGGCACGAACGGCCACTGCGGCGTCCTCATCGTCACCACCTTCGGGCGCACCGGGTACCTGCAGCGGGCGATGGCGGCGGGCGCGTCGGGGTTCATGGTCAAGGACACCCCCGCCGAAACGCTCGCCCAGGCGGTCCGCACCATCCACGCAGGTGGACGCGCCGTCGACCCGGCGCTGGCCGCCGAGGCCCTGGCCGCCGGCCCCAATCCCCTCACGGCCCGGGAGGCGGAGGTCCTCGACGCCGCAGGGGACGGCGCATCGGTCCGCGACATCGCCGCCCGGCTGCACCTGGCCACCGGAACCGTGCGCAATCATCTCTCGTCGGCCATCGCGAAAACGGGCACCGCCAACCGAATGGAGGCCAATCGCACCGCGCAGGCCAACAGCTGGTTGTAGCCCCGCCGCACGCGGCGCTACTCGCCCGAACCGCCGACCGCCGTTTTCGTCAGCCGTACGGACACGATCCGAGTGCCCTCCACCACGGCCGCCTCCAACCGGTAGAACACGCCGTCGGAGATGTCGTCGTCGGCGACGTCCTCGGTGCACTCGTGGGGGATCTGCACCACGTCCCCGGTGCGGCCCATCCGCCCCAGCCGTGCGAGCATCCATCCCGCGACCGTCTCGTACGGCCCTTCGGGCAGGTGGATACCGGTGCGGGCGGCGAAGTCCTGCAGGTTCGTCGCACCGTCGAGGATCCGGCTTTCATGCAGCCCCAACGACGTGCGGCGTTCCTCGTCGTCGTACTCGTCCCAGATTTCGCCGACGAGCTCTTCGATGAGGTCCTCCAGGGTCACCATGCCGTCGGTGCCGCCGTACTCGTCGACGACGATGGCGATGTGCTCGCCCGACTGCCGCATGCGACGCAGCGCCGCCGGCAATCCCAGCGAGCTGGGCAGGTGGGGAATGTTCCGGCAAATCGACGGAAGCGGTTCGTCTTCGAGGCCTGCGACGATCGCCTCCAGCAGATCGCGGACGTGGCAGAAACCGATGATGTCGTCGAAGGTCCCGCGGTAGACCGGGTACCGCGCATAGGGCCCGTCGACGGCCTCGCCGAGCGCCTCGCCGATGGTGGAGTCGGCCGACAACGCCCTCATCTCGCTGCGATGGCGCATGAGCTCCGACAGCGTGTAGGCGCCGGCGTCGAAAACCTCGGTGACCAGTTCCCGCTCCCCGAGCCCGAACCCCTGGTGCGAGCTGACGATCTCCCGGATCTCCTCGGTCGTCATCGCCGCCGTCCGCAGGGTGGGGTCGAAGCCGAGCACCCGCAGGATCAGGCTTGACGACGTGTCGATGACCCGGATGACCGGCGTCATGAGTTTGGCGAACATGTCCAACGGCGGGGCGACGATCACCGACACCCGCCTCGCGTTTTGCATGGCGATGCGCTTGGGCACCAATTCGCCGAACACCAGACTCAGGTAGGACACGAGCACCGTCATGGCCACCAGCGACACACCGTGTGCGACGGTGGGGGTCATCCCCCAGGTCTCGAGGGTCGGGGCGAGCTGCGGGGCGATGGCCGCCGCACCGAACGCCGACGACAGGAACCCGGCGAACGTCACGCCGATTTGCACGGCCGACAGGAATCGCCCCGAATCCCGGGCCAGGGCCGCGACCTTCTTCTCCGCCCCGCGTCCCCGCTCCAGTTGCGAAATCTGTGATTCACGCAGGCTGACCAGGGCCATCTCCGTGGCGGCGAAGATGCCGCCGACCAGGATGAAGGCCATGACCCAGGCGAAACTCGCGATTATGCCCACACCTCGAGAATACCCCTCCCCACCCCCACGACTCAAACCATCGGCCCTGGTCAGACGTGGCTTTTCATGCAATAATGGGGGTATCGACGGGGGTGATCGAACAAGGAGGGGGAACGAGGACAGGAAGGGATCGTCGTGAAGCAAACGCAGCAGACCACCCGGAAGAAGACGAAACTGGTCAAGAGCAAGGCCAACTTCAGCCCCGAAGAACTCGCCGGCCTGCTGGAAAGCATGGCGGAGCGCATCCGCGCCGGCGACATGACGCTCGGCGCGGGCGACGCGGCGGTGACCATGGACATGCCGGCGGTGTTCCGCACGACCATGGAGGTCACCGACTCGCGCAAGCGCGCCGGAATCGAGCGCGAGTTGGAACTGGAGATCACCTGGACCGTCGACGAAGACGGCAACCCGGTGGACAAGCCGGGCCCGGTGGCGGGTTTCGCCATTTCGTAGGTGCCCGGGGACGCGGCGGTAGCCTGGTCACGACCTGGAGGTGATCGGGATGCTCGCTGCGTCCATCTTCATCGCGATCGGCACGCTGGCCATCGTCGCCGCCATCGCGTGGCTCGTGCTGCGCCGCCGCGGCGCGGAGAAGCGGTTCCGCACCGATGCGCTCGTCGTCGGGTCGGTGGGCCGCCCCGACGATGATTTGCGGGCGATGGTCCTGCAGGTCACCGACCGCGACGGCACCACGCGCACGGTGACCGACACGTTCCACAGCAACTTCGCCGCCGGCAACGTCGGGCGGACAATCGAAGTGATGGTCGACCCGCCCTCCCCCGACGGCGAGCCGGGCCGCGTGCGCGTGCCGCGGCAGTCCGACCCGACGTTCGTGCTCAACGCCCTGCTCGGCGCGGCGGGCGTCGCGTTCCTCACTGCCGGGGTGTTCGTGCTCGCGGAGGCGATGTTCTAGCGGTGGCCCGGGGGTGGTCTGGTGAGGTTCCGGCGGCGCTCTGGCGATGTTCTGAACTGGCCGACCGTGCCCGGCCGCCGCAAAACCGTGATCGGTAGGCCCCGCGCCGCCCATACCTTTGAGTCAGCCGGGAACGAAACCCGGTGTCACCCCCACCAGGCACGACGGATTCGCAAGGAGCGACGATGGGACTTTTCAACCAGTTCAAGCAGGCAATGACCGGCGACAACATCCGCCGGGGTTTCGAGGGCGCCGCGCAGAGCATGCGCGACATGGCGGCGGATCCGTCGCGGATCATGGCGGATCAGGCGGCGGGCAACGCCTACGGCCAGGAGCTGCGGCGCCTGCAACAGCAGGGAATCCTCGGCTCCGGCGTGATCGTGTCGGTGACGCCGACCGGCGAGGTCGCGGTCGCCGGCGTTGATTGGGCGACGATCGAGGTGTCGGTGACCGTGCCCGGCCGGGATCGTTACATCGCGGTCGAACGCCACATGGTTCCCCGCAACACCGCAGACATGTACGCTCCCGGCACCCGCCACAGCATCGCCGTCGACCCGACCAACCCGAACCACTTCGCCTTCGCGTAGGCAAGGCGCGGGGCCGCCAGCCCGGACGTAGGGTGGTCGGCATGAACGACCTGACCATCGCGCCCGGACCGGGGATCCCCGATGGTCTCGTCATCCCCGCCGCGGATCTCACCGAGCGGTTCGTGAAGTCGTCGGGGCCGGGCGGCCAGGGGGTCAACACGACGGACAGCAAGGTTCAGCTGTCCATCGACGTCGCCGCGTGCGCGTCGCTTTCCGACGCCCAGCGCCGCCGCGTCCTTCGGAATCTCGAAAGCCGCCTGGACGGCACCGTGCTCACCGTCGTCGCGTCGACGCAGCGGTCGCAGGTGCGCAATCGCTCGGAGGCCCGCGAACGCATGGCGGCCATCCTGCGCGAGGCGCTCGCCCCGCCGCCTCCCCCGCGACGCAAAACCAAGCCGACGCGGGGTTCGGTTCGCCGTCGGCTCGCGGCGAAGAAGCGGCGGTCGGAGATCAAGTCGATGAGGCGGCGGCCGGACGTTTCCTAGGGGGGCGGGCCATCGGGGGTTTCATGCACTTGGGTTCACGCCGAGAACCGACGTGACTTTTCCTTCCGGAGCGGATTCGTGCGCCGCATGGCTGTACGTTCCCGACGACGCTCCCGCGACGGGGTTGACCCGGACCGAATCGTCCTCTGGGGCACCTCGTTCGGCGCCGGACACGTGATCCGCGCGGCGTCGCGCGATCCCCGGGTGGCGGCGGTGATCGCCCAATGCCCGTTCACCGATGGGCTGGCCTCGATGTTCGCGTTGCCGCCTGCGACGTTGGCCCCGCCCGGCCCGACCCTGCGGCACGTGCGCAAGGCATCGAAGGCGGAGGTGCGGATGCAGCCCGGCGGGCACTTCGACATTTACGTCGGCAACGCCTTCGAACGCAACGTTTCCGAGCAGCTGGACTTTCACGCCCGGCACGTCCCGACTGCCGTCAACCGGACCTGAATCCGCGGGTTTCGGGACGCCACACGGCCCTGCCTCTGGAAGTGGGGATAGCCCGATCCCCGCCAGCAGGGGGCGTGCGACCCCCGGCGGTGGCGTCACGCCTCGAGCACGTAGCGCAG
>NZ_KV787142.1:0-1663 GCF_001807025.1 Corynebacterium sp. HMSC11E11
AAACTCCTTAGAAAGGAGGTGATCCAGCCGCACCTTCCGGTACGGCTACCTTGTTACGACTTCGTCCCAATCACCGATCCCACCTTCGACAGCTCCCCCCACAAAGGGTTGGGCCACTGGCTTCGGGTGTTACCGACTTTCATGACGTGACGGGCGGTGTGTACAAGGCCCGGGAACGTATTCACCGCAGCGTTGCTGATCTGCGATTACTAGCGACTCCGACTTCACGGGGTCGAGTTGCAGACCCCGATCCGAACTGAGACCGGCTTTAAGGGATTAGCTCCACCTCACGGTATCGCAACCCACTGTACCGACCATTGTAGCATGTGTGAAGCCCTGGACATAAGGGGCATGATGATTTGACGTCATCCCCACCTTCCTCCGAGTTGACCCCGGCAGTTTCTCACGAGTCCCCACCATCACGTGCTGGCAACATAAGACAAGGGTTGCGCTCGTTGCGGGACTTAACCCAACATCTCACGACACGAGCTGACGACAACCATGCACCACCTGTATACGAGCCACAAGGGAAACCACATCTCTGCGGCGATCCCGTATATGTCAAGCCCAGGTAAGGTTCTTCGCGTTGCATCGAATTAATCCACATGCTCCGCCGCTTGTGCGGGCCCCCGTCAATTCCTTTGAGTTTTAGCCTTGCGGCCGTACTCCCCAGGCGGGGCGCTTAATGCGTTAGCTACGGCACAGAAGTCGTGGAAGACCCCTACACCTAGCGCCCACCGTTTACGGCATGGACTACCAGGGTATCTAATCCTGTTCGCTACCCATGCTTTCGCTCCTCAGCGTCAGTTACTGCCCAGAGACCCGCCTTCGCCACCGGTGTTCCTCCTGATATCTGCGCATTTCACCGCTACACCAGGAATTCCAGTCTCCCCTACAGTACTCAAGTTATGCCCGTATCGCCTGCACGCCCGGAGTTAAGCCCCGGAATTTCACAGACGACGCGACAAACCACCTACGAGCTCTTTACGCCCAGTAATTCCGGACAACGCTCGCACCCTACGTATTACCGCGGCTGCTGGCACGTAGTTAGCCGGTGCTTCTTCTCCATCTACCGTCAGAAAACCTTCGTCGATGGTGAAAGGAGTTTACAACCCGAAGGCCGTCATCCCCCACGCGGCGTCGCTGCATCAGGCTTCCGCCCATTGTGCAATATTCCCCACTGCTGCCTCCCGTAGGAGTCTGGGCCGTGTCTCAGTCCCAATGTGGCCGTCCACCCTCTCAGGCCGGCTACCCGTCGCCGCCTTGGTAGGCCATTACCCCACCAACAAGCTGATAGGCCGCGGGCCCATCCCACACCGAAAAAACTTTCCACCACACCCTCACGATGCGGTCCTATCCGGTATTAGACCCAGTTTCCCAGGCTTATCCCGAAGTGCGGGGCAGGTCACCCACGTGTTACTCACCCGTTCGCCACTCGTGTACCCCAGCAAGCTGGGGCCTTACCGTTCGACTTGCATGTGTTAAGCACGCCGCCAGCGTTCGTCCTGAGCCAGGATCAAACTCTCCACAAAAGCTATTTCAGTGAAAAGCTCAAAACCGGCAAAAACAAACGACAAACCAACCACACGGGCTGGCCTGGCATTCATATCCGAAAAAACAAGTGCACCCACCCCGACAGGGTGAAGGAGCAGGCACACAAAAA
>NZ_KV787143.1:0-11363 GCF_001807025.1 Corynebacterium sp. HMSC11E11
TGTGGTGCGCTACCAGCTGCGCCATAGCCCCGTATTCACGCTCGAAGCGTCTTCCTCCGCAGGGCACCTTCCGGCGCTCGCTTCGGACTCCCTGTAAATTACACGGCCACCCGGGGAATACCCAAATCCCCAGGTGGCCGTCGTATCCCCCGCACGAACAAAGCACCGTGCGAGAGGCGTGCGCTAGGCCTTGCCGGCCTCGAGCGCGAGGTTGACCCAATCGCCCAGACCGCCCGCTTGGGCGTTTTCCAGGATGTCCTTGCCGTCGACAATGACGTGGGGCGAGGACACCTTGCCAAGGGTCTTCTCCAGTTCCAGGTAGTTCTCTTCGGCAACAGCCTTGGCCTCCGATGTATCGAGCTCATCCCGAATCGCCGAAACGAGTTCGTCATCGCCCCCCATACCCTTAACGACGTCAGCGATTTGGGCCGCGTCCCACTTTGGTGCCTCCTGCTGGTCACGCATGAGCAGAGTGTGGAAGTTCCAGAACAGCCGTGCATCTCCACGCTTTGCGATCTCGTAGGCGACGGCCAGCGTCTTCGTCGAATGCCTTGCTTGCTCCACCTTCGGGGACCCTGGTTCAGTTCCGTCAAGGAAGTTCAGCATTCGATACTCGACGACGAGCTCGCCGTTGTTCAGCGCCTCCAACTGGTCCGCGTGGCCACCCTGAGCCATCTCGGCGCAGTAGGAGCAGGAGTAGTCTTCGTAGACCTCGGCCACCACGGCATCGTCGCCAGCTTTGTCGGAGGCGAGGCGGACGACGCTACCGTCGACCTGCACCGTAAACGACACGTCCTCGTCCGGCAGGCCCTCGATCGGCTGGTTGCGCCCCATGTACAGGACGACGCCGATGACCACGGCGACGATGGCGATGAGGGCGATGATGCCGACGATGAAGCCGGAGCCCTTCTCATTCGGATTCTTGATTTTCTGGCTCACGGATCACACGATAGCGGGCACGGTCGCGCAGGTCACCCCGTCACGCACCATGTCCGGCAGTGTTTCCGGACACGTCAACGTCCGCGATCCCCGACTTAGGGGCGCACCGCGAACCGCTCGAACGGCCGCCACGCGGTCCAGGCGGCCATCGCCAGGAACACCAGGTCGCGGCCGATCGACGTCAGGTAGGAGGCCGGGCCGGCGTCGGCGTCGTACCCTCCCCCGCCGAAGCACCCGCAGTCGATGCTCAGCCCCCGCGCCCACGCGGACCCGACGCCGACGATGAAGCCGACCAGGATGATCGACGACGCCACGGCCGCCCACCGCAGGAACACGCCGATCAGCAGCATCAACCCCAGGATCAGCTCCACCGCCGGCAAGGCAACGGCGAGGAAGTCGATCATCCCGCCGGGCAACAGCTCGTAGGCGGCGATCGCCTGACGGCTGTCCAGCGGGTTGAGCAACTTCACCGTCCCCGACCACAGCCAGACGGCGGCGAGCCCGAAGCGGGCGATGGCGCTGATCGCGGCGTTCATCCCGGCTGCGCCTAGGACCCCAGGACCTGGGACACGACGTCCTGCGCCTCGGCCTGCACCTGCTTGAGGTGGTCGGCCCCCTTGAAGGATTCGGCGTAGATCTTGTACTTGTCCTCGGTGCCGGACGGGCGGGCGGCGAACCAGGCGTTTTCCGTGGTCACCTTCAGGCCGCCGATGGCCGCGTCGTTGCCGGGCGCCTCGGTGAGCTTGGCGGTGATGGGCTCGCCGGCGAGGACATCGGCGGTGACCTGCTCGGGCGACAGCTTCTTCAGGATCGCCTTCTGCTCGCGGCTGGCGTCGGCGTCGGTGCGGGCGTAGGCGGGGGCGCCGAACTTGTCGGCCAGTTCCGCGTAGCGCTGCGACGGGGTCTTGCCGGTCACGGCGATGATCTCCGCGGCGAGCAGGTCCATGATCAGGCCGTCCTTGTCGGTGGACCAGACGGTGCCGTCGTGACGCAGGAAGGACGCGCCGGCGGATTCCTCGCCGCCGAAGCCGACGCTGCCGTCCATGAGGCCCGGCACGAACCACTTGAAGCCGACGGGCACCTCGACGAGCTTGCGGCCCAGGTCGGCGACGACGCGGTCGACCATCGACGAGGACACCAGCGTCTTGCCCACGGCCGTGTCGGAGGCCCAGCCGGGACGGTTGGCGAAGAGGTAGTCGATGGCGACGGCCAGGTAGTGGTTCGGGTTCATCAGGCCCGCGTCGGGGGTGACGATGCCGTGGCGGTCGGCGTCGGCGTCGTTGCCGGTGGAGACGTCGAACTTGTCGCGGTTGCCGATCAGCGACGCCATGGCGTCGGGGCTGGAGCAGTCCATCCGGATCTTGCCGTCGGTGTCCAGCGTCATGAACCGCCAGGTCGCGTCGACCAGCGGGTTGACCACGGTGAGGTCGAGGCCGTGGGCGTCGGCGATGGCGCCCCAGTAGTCGACGGACGCGCCGCCCATGGGGTCGGCGCCGATCTTCACGCCGGCGTCGCGGATCGCCGCGATGTTGACCACGTTGGGCAGATCGGCGACGTAGTTGTTCAGGTAGTCGTGCTTGACCAGGAGGTCGCCGGCCTTCTCCACGGACTGGCGCTTGACGCCGTCGAGCCCCTTGGCCAGGTAGTCGTTGGCGCGGGCGGCGATCCAGTCGGTGGCGTCGGCGTCGGCGGGGCCGCCGGTGGGCGGGTTGTACTTGAAGCCGCCGTCGCGCGGCGGGTTGTGCGACGGCGTGACCACGATGCCGTCGGCGCGGCGCTTGTCGGTGCCGGCGGGGCCGCCGTCGAGGTCGCGGTTGTGCCGCAGGATGGCGTGGGACACCGCCGGGGTCGGGGTGTAGCGGCCCCGGGCGTCGACCATGACGGTGACGCCGTTGGCGGTGAGCACCTCCAGCGCGGAGATCATGGCGGGCTCGGACAGGCCGTGGGTGTCGCGGCCGATGTACAGCGGGCCCTCGATGCCCTGGCCGGTGCGGTAGTCGACGATGGCCTGGGTGGTGGCGTGGATGTGGTCCTCGTTGAAGGCCGTGTCCAGCGACGATCCGCGGTGGCCGGAGGTGCCGAAGGACACCGCCTGGTCGGGGTTGCCCGGCTCGGGGTGGCGCGTGTAGTACGCGGTCACCAGTTCGGCGACGTCGATCAGATCCTGGGGCTGGGCCAGCTGCCCGGCGCGATCGTGGGCCATGGGGTGTCCTCCTGGACTCGGGGTGGAACCGTTTCCCTTCCAGTGTTCCCCTTTTCGCGGGTCGCCGCAGCGCGGGACCGGCCATCCGGGGGATGGTACGATCCACCCCGTGACCTCCTGCCCGGCTTCCCCTCCCCCTCCCCGTCGGTTCGGGCGCGTGCGCGCGTACGGGTTGGTCGCCGCGGGGTCGGCGGCGGGCGCGGTTGCGCGGGTCCTGGTGGGGTGGTTTGCGGCTCCGCTGCTTGACGACGCCTGGTCCACCGTGGTGATCAACGTCCTCGGATGTTTGGCCATCGGCGTCGCCGCCGGCGTGATGGCCTCGTCGGCGGCGATGGAACGGTGGTGGCCCCTCGTCGGCCCGGGAGCGTTGGGGGGTTTCACCACGTTTTCGGCGTTCGTCGTGCTGCTCGACGATCTCTCGGTGGCCGAGGCTGCGTTCGTCGTCGTCGCAACGCTGGCGCTGTGTCCCCTGGCCGCCCTGCTGGGCGAGAAGGCGGTGACCCGTGGTTCCTGAGTCCCCCGCCACCGCCCTGATGACCATCCTGCTCGTCGCAGCGGGTGCGGCGTTGGGCGGCATGACCCGGTTCTGGTTCGGCGCGGTCTCCTCCCGCGTGGCCTGCAGCGCGTTGCCGGGCACGTACTTCGCCAACGTCGTCGCCTGCGGCATCGCGGGCCTGGCCTGGTCGACGTGGGACGGCGGCGGATTCGGATGGGCGGTCCTCGGCGCCGGGTACGCGGGGGCCCTGTCCACGTGGTCGACGCTGGCCCGGGAAATCGGCGAGCTGTACCGCACCCGATCGTGGTGGACGGTGGGCTACCCCGTGCTGACCGTCGTCACGGGAGCGGCGGCGGCTTCGCTGTTTTTGAGTTGAGCGACGTTTTTGAGTTGAGCGGGCCGATCCATGCCCGAAAAGGCATGAGGGGGCTGTAACTTCTCCCCCATGAACGATTTCTTCAGTGCTCTCGACTCATTCGTCTGGAGCCCCTTCCTGCTGATCCCGGTGCTGCTGGGCACCGGCCTGTGGCTGACCATCCGCCTCGGCGCAGTGCAGCTGCGCATGCTCGGCCCGGCGTTGCGACTTGGCCTCATCGACCGCGAGGACGACGGCGGCGAGGGCGACATCTCCCAATACCAGGCGCTGGCCACCGCTTTGGCCGCCACCGTCGGCGTCGGCAACATCGTCGGCGTCGCCACGGCCATCGGCATCGGCGGCCCCGGTGCGCTGTTCTGGATGTGGGTGACGGGCCTGGTCGGCATGGCGTCGAAGTACGGCGAGGCGTTCCTCGGCGTGAAGTACCGCACCGTCGACGCCGCCGGCGAGCAGTCCGGCGGCCCGCAGTACTACCTGAAGAAGGCCATCCCGAACACCTTCGGCAAGGTCCTGGCCTACGTGTTCGCCGTCTTCGCGGCGATCGCGGCGTTCGGCATCGGCAACCTCACCCAGGGCAACGCCGTGGCCACGAACCTGAACACCGCGTTCGGCATGCCTCTGGAGGCCACCGGCGCCCTCATGTTCGTGCTGGTCGGCGCGGTTCTCATCGGCGGCATCAAGTCCATCGGCCGGTTCACCGCCACGTTCGTGCCGATGATGATCATCCTGTACATCGGCGCCGCGATCTGGGTACTCGTGGCCAACATCTCCGGCATTCCGGGCGCGCTGGCCCTGATCTTCACCGACGCGTTCACCGGCACCTCCGCCGTGGGCGGTTTCGCCGGCGCGGGCATCATCCTGGTCATCCAGATGGGCGTCGCCCGCGGCCTGTTCTCCAACGAATCCGGCATGGGTTCGGGCGCCATCGCCGCCGCGGCCGCGACGACCACCCACCCGGTGCGCCAGGGCCTGGTCTCCATGACCCAGACCTTCATCGACACCCTCATCGTCGTGTCCTTCACCGGTCTGGTCATCATCACCACCGGCACGTGGGAGGAGGGCGCCGACGACGCCGGGGCCATGACCGCCCACGCGTTCTCGGCGGGCCTGCCGGGCGACTTCGGCGGCGACCTGGTGGCCATGGCCATCGTGTTCTTCGCCTTCTCCACGATGCTGGGCTGGTCGTATTACGGCGAGCGCGCCTTCGAGTCCATCGTCGGCCGTCGCGGCACGATCCCCTACCGCTTCGTCTTCACCTGCGTCGTCTACCTGGGCGCCGTCACCGAGCTGGAGACCGTGTGGGCCTTCGCCTCCGCCCTCAACGGCCTGATGGCCCTGCCGAACCTCATCGGCCTGATCGTCCTGTCGGGCCTCATCGCCCGCGAAACCAAGGCATACCTGGACTTCGACCCGCAGCTGCGCGCGTCGGCCCGGGAGGTCGCCGAATGGGAGCGCAACCGCGCCCTCTCCGGCAGGTGACGCACGCCGCCGCCGGGGTCACCGGGGGCGCCTACCTGCCGCTCAGCCGCAGGTAGGCGCCGCGTCGGGGTCGTCGAGCGCCTCGACCGCATCGCCGAGCGTGCCGACGCTGACCAGCTTCATGTCCCCGGCATCCGCCGTCAACGCCTCCGAGCAATTGTCGGCGGGCACCAGGAACATCTCCGCACCACCCGCGCGGGCGGCGGCGATCTTGTGCGTGATGCCGCCGATCGGGCCGACCACGCCGACGCCGTCGATGGACCCGGTGCCGGCGATGGTCCGGCCCCCGGTGAGATCGCCCGGGCTGAGCTTGTCCACCACCGCCAGCGACAGCATCAGGCCCGCGGATGGCCCACCGACGCCGGAGACGTGGTACTCCACCTCGACGTCGCCTTCGGGCTGGGCGGCCATGCCGATGCCGAGGAACGCGGCGTCGTCGTCATCCGGATGCGACCCCAACTCGACCTCGACCTGCTTCTCCTCGCCGTCGCGAACGATGTCGAGGGTGACCCGGTCCCCCGGCGCATGGCCGACGACGGCGGCCTGAAGGGTTTCCGGACGGTCGATCTCCTCGCCGTCGACGGCGACGAGCACGTCGCCCTCCTCCAGGACCCCCTCGGCGGCGGCGCCCTCGGTGATCATCGCGACGGTGACCTCGATGGGCAGCCCCAGCTGACGCAGCGCCGACGCGGTGGCGTTGGCCTCCGAGTCGGAGAACATCAGCGCATTGCGCTCGTTGACGTCCTCCCGGCTCAATCCCGGCGGGAAAATCGCCTCGATGGGCACGACCTTCTGATTCGGGTCGGCCCACATCCCCATCGCCTGCGCCAACGACAGGTTGTGCGACACGGCGACGGTGGTCATGTTCAGCTCGCCCTCCGACGGGTCGGGGTCCCCGCCCGTGACGACGACCGCCTCATCTCCGTCGATCTCGCCGAGGACGTCGAAAAGCGGGCCCGGTCCTTCGGCCGCGAACGGCACGGGAACGGACGGCGACGACAGCACGGCGGCCAACGCCACGATCGGCGCGGCGCCGACGAGGAGGGTTCTGGTACGGCGGTGCACGATCGCCAACCCTACCGGTGCTTCGTGTTCGCCCTGCGCGAGCATCGCCGCGAACCCGCCCGCGATCAGTGACCGGGCACCCCCGCGCCGGTACGGTTGGGATCATGAGTGGACAGGGATTCGGATTCACGCCCGGCGACGATGACGACCGCGACGACCGCGATGACGGCCGCGGCGGCCAGGGCCAGAACCCCTTCGGCGGCTTCGGATTCTTCGGGTTCCCGATGGGCGGAGCCGGACAGGGCGGCCAGAGCGGCCCCGGCGGCCAGGGGGGTCCCGGCGGCCAGGGTGGCTTGGGTGATTTCCTCAACCAGCTGGGACAGATGATGTCCGGCATGGGCCAGCAGATGAACGCGCAGGACGGCGCGCCGGTCGACCATTCCGTCACCGAGCGCATCGCCCGGCAGCGCATCGGCCAGGTCGCCCCGGTTCGCGATTCGGAGCGGGAGGCGCTGACCGACGCCCTGCGCCTGGCCGAACTGTGGCTCGACGACGCCACGACGCTGCCCGCCGGCGCCAACCGCGCCGAAGGGTGGAATTCCCTGCAGTGGCTGGAGCACACCTTGCCGACGTGGAAGCGCATCGTCGACCCCGTCGCCGAGCAGATGGCGGAGGCCTCCGTCGCCGCCATGCCGGAGGAAGCCCGCGAAATGATGGGCCCCCTGCTCGGCATGATGAGCCGCATGAACTCCATGAACTTCGGGGTTCAGCTCGGCGGCGCCCTGGCCGACCTGGCCAAGGACGCGCTGACCGGCTCCGACCTGGGCCTGCCGCTGCACACCACCGGCGCCGCCGCGCTGCTGCCGACGCACCTGACCGCCCTGGCGGAGGAACTGGAGCTGCCCGCCCGCGAGCTCTACGTCTACGCCGCCGCCCGCGAAGCCGCCCACCAGCGCCTGTACGACCGGGTGCCGTGGCTGGCCGAGCGGATGATCTCGTCGGTCGAGGAGTACGCCGCCGGCCTGGTCTTGGACTACTCCGGCATCGAAGACGCCGCCCGCGGCCTGGACCTGGAGTCGATGCAGGACCCGGCGAAGCTGCAGGAGGCGATGTCCGCCATGCAGAACATGGACCTGTCGCCGAAGATCACCTCGTCCAACCAGCACGCCCGCACCCGCCTGGAAACCCTCCTGGCGCTGGTCGAGGGTTGGGTCGAAGTCGTCGTCGACGACGCCCTCGGCGAACGCCTGCCCGGCGCCGCCCAGCTCGACGAAGCCTGGCGCCGCCGCCGCGCCTCCGGTGGCGCGGAGAAGGCCCTGGAAAAGGCCACCGGCATCAACCTCGGCGCCCCGAAGATCCGCGAAGCCGCCGACCTGTGGCGCCGCCTGACCACCGCCGTCGGCGTCGACCGCCGCGACGGCGTCTGGGACCACCCCGACTTCCTGCCGGTGGCCGAAGACCTGGACAACTCCGCCGAATTCATCGACGGCGTGCTCGGCGGCGACGCCTCCGACGACTTCGACCCCATCGCGGAACTGGAGGACCAGCTGCGCAAGGAAGCCGAAGAAGGCGACGAACGCGACCAGCCGGGCGGGGAAAACTAGAACCCCGCGCGGCCGGTCACGTCCGGGGCCCGGCCGCTACGACCGCACTCCCCACCGCTGATACGCCTCCAGATAGCCCCGCGCCCGCTCGTGGTGCGGGGCCTTCGACGCCCATGCCCAAAACTCGTCCGAGTGGCCGTCGTCGATGAAGGTGTGCACGAGCTCATGGACGATGACGTCGTCGAGGACGTACGCCGGGACGTCGGCAAGCCTGTGCGACACGCGGATCCGCCCCGGGTCCCCCGTCACCGACGCCCACCGGCGCGACATGTTGCGCACCCACTTGATGGACTCCATCCGCGGCCTGCCCTCCAGAACCGTGCGGGCGAGATGGCGGGCGCGCTTGTCCAACGCGGCGTCGTCGAGATTGTTGCCCACCTTGCGGCGGACGCGTTCGACGATGTCGGCGACCTGGCGGCGCTCCTCCGCCTCCGGCAGGTCGTCGGGGATCATGACCACGATGCGGCTGCCCTCCGCGCGGGCGGACACGGTGCGGCGGCGTCGCTTCGAACGGCGCACGTCGACGTCCGGCCCGTAGTCGGGGCGGTCGCGATCCGGGCGCGTGCGGTCCATGCCCCCAGCGTAGACGGCTTCGGGGGTGAAACGGGCCGATTCGCCGGGTGCGCGCGTGCCGCACCCGTGCTTCAGTGTCGGCATGGGGGTTGGGATCGGGGAATCCGCGCCGGTGCTGCTGCACCGCCACGTGCCTGTGCTGCTGCGGCCGGGCGGGCGCGTCCAATTCGGGGCGGACGCCCGCACGTGCCTGGTGTTCCCCATCCCCGACGGCGTCGCCCCCGGCCCCGTCTTCGCCGCCCTGCTCGCCGGCACCCGCGGCGCCTGCATCTCCGAGGGCCTGGCCGGCACCGAACTGCCCGCCGCGACGGCGCACCAGCTGGTGGGTGAACTGCGCAGGGCGGGGTTCGTCGACAAGCACCGCCAACCCGGGCCCGTCGCCCTCATCGGACGCGACGGCCTGCGCCCGCGGCTGGCCGACGCGCTGCGCCTGCGCGGCTGGTCCCCGACCTCGCGCATCCCGGGCCCGGCCACCGCCGCCTGGATCACCCGCGCTCCCGTCGCCTCGGTGGGGACGGTCGTGCTCACCGGATTCGAGGTGCCGGACGTGACCCTGCTGGGGACTCTCCGCGGCCGCGGGATCGCGCACCTGTCGGCCGTGCTTCGCGACGGCGTCGGCGTGGTCGGCCCCTGGGTCCCCGACTCCGCCGCCCCGTGCCCCGCCTGCGCCGAAGAACACCGCGTCGACGACGATCCCGCCCGCCGGATGCTGGCGCTGCAGCTGGCGGGCAGGGTCGGCACCGCCCCGCCGGAGACGGTGACCGCGACAATCGCCACCGTCATCGCGCAGCTGGGGTCGATCGCCGCCGGCGACGGGTCGCTGTTGCGCGGCGCGGACGTCGTCGTCGACCCGCACGGCCTCGGCGGCCGGGTGCGCCCGCTGCTGCCGCATCCGAGGTGCCCGGTGTGCACCGGCGCGGCGGCGATGGCCCGGTAGGGGGCACAATGGCCACCATGAGTGAAGATTCGGTCTCCGGGTCCCCGTTCCGCCGTGCCGCCCGGTTGGCGTCGGTGCCGCTGTCGGCGGGGGCGCGGGCGTTGAATCCCCGCAGCCGGGAGGCCAATCCGCGCAAGACCGCCGAGCAGTTGGCGTCGGTGCTCGGCGAGCTCAAGGGCGGGGCGATGAAGGTCGGGCAGGCTCTGAGCATTTTCGCGCCGATCCTGCCCGACGAGTTCGCCGAGCCGTTGGCGGGCACGTTGCGGTCCCTGCAGGCGGAGGCCCCTCCCCTGCCGGCGGCGTCGGTGCACCGCGTGTTGGACCGGCAGTTGGGCACCGCGTGGCGCACCCGTTTCCGCGAGTTCGACGACGTGCCCGTCGCCGCGGCGTCGATCGGCCAGGTGCACAAGGCGGTGTGGTCGGATGGTTCGACCGTCGCCGTGAAGGTGCAGTACCCGGGTGCGGACAAGGCGATCAAGGCGGATCTGCGCCAGTTGAAGATGATCACGCCGATTCTCCAGCAATTCGAGGACGGCATGAACATGACGGACCTCGTCGACGAGATCGCCGACAACGTTCTCGACGAGTTGGATTACCGCATCGAGGCCGATCACCAGCGTGCGTTCCATGCGGCGTTCGGCGGTGGCCAGGAGCCGCGCCTGCATGTGCCGAAGGTGTACGCGTCGGCGCCGAAGGTGCTGGTCAGCGAGTGGGTCGAGGGTGTGCGCCTCGGCGAGATCATCGAGCACGGCACGCAGGACCAGCGGTCGTGTGCCGCGGAGGCGCTGACCGTGTTCGAGTTTGCGTCGCCCGACTTGGTGCATCGAATGCACACGGACCCGCATCCCGGTAACTTTTTGCTTTCCGACGACGGCGTCCTCACCGTCATCGACTTCGGCGCGTGCATTCATCTGCCCGAGGGGTTGCCACGGCCCCTGATCGAGTTGGTCGCAGCGGTCGTCGATGGCCGCAAGGAGGATCTGCTGGATTTGGCGGTGGAGCACGGGTACGTCACCGGCGGCCGCGAGAAAGATCTGACGCCCGAGGAGGTCGAGGCGTTCCTCCTTCCATTCGCCGAGCCGTTGTCGCACGACGATTTCGTGTTCACGGTGGACTGGTTGAAGCGGGTGATGGCCCCGTTCCTGGATCCGTCGTCGCCGCAGTCGAAGTTGAGCCGCAAGTTCGGCATGCCGAAGCGGTACATCATGATTCACCGGATCCTCGCCGGCGCCGTCGCGGTGTTGGCGCAGTTGTCGGCACCGGCTCCGTATCGGCAGGTGATCGCGGAGCATTATCCCGAAATGGTGGGGTTGGATCCCGGGCGGTAGCGTCTCGGTCATGCGACCGCAGGAGTTGTACCACCAGGTGGGCATGACCCATGAGGGGTTGTCCGGCATCGTCGACCAGGTGCGCCAGTTGGTGGCGTCGGCGGAGGTGTGGGATTGGGCGACGCTGACCGTCGATGATTCCGCGGTGATCACGCCCGCCGAAGCCGCCGATGCCGTCGTCGATGATCTCCGCGCCTGCGCCGACGCCCTCGACCTGGCGATCGGGCATGCCGAGGCCGCCTGGTCCGCCAGTTCCCGCATCGGCGACGGCGGGTAGCCCCCGGATCGTCGCGGAATCCGGTGGTCCGAGAATCCGGTGCGCTTAGAAAGGGCTGCCCCAGAACGGGTTGTCCTCGAACGGTGTTGTCCTCAGGAGGTGTTGTCCTAGAACGGGGATGCGTCAGAAGGGAATGCCCGGTCGCG
>NZ_KV787144.1:0-7724 GCF_001807025.1 Corynebacterium sp. HMSC11E11
CGCCGGCGCCTTCGCCGGTGGCGCGCTGGCCACCGCCGTCGTCGCCGCCACCGCCCGCGGCGGCCGGGACGTCGCCCGCATCATCCTCGTCGGCGTCGCGGTCAACGCGGTGTGCGGCGGCCTTGTGTCGGCTCTGACGTTCATCGCCGAACCGGCCGCCCGCGACCGCATCGTCTTCTGGCAGATGGGCAGCTTCGCCGGCGGCGACTGGACGTCGACGGCCATCGTCGCCGCCGCCACCGTTCCCGCGGCCGCCGTGTTGTGGGCCCTGGCCCGACGCCTCGACCTGCTCGGTTTGGGGGAGGCCCAGGCCGGGCATCTGGGCGTCGACGTCGTCACGCTGCGTCGCGTCGTCATCACGTTGACGGCGCTGGTCGTGGCGGTGGGCGTGGCGTTTTCCGGCATCATCGTGTTCATCGGCCTCGTCGTCCCGCATGCGCTGCGGCTCATCCTCGGCCCCGGCCATGCGGCGCTGCTGCCGGCGTCGCTGCTCGGCGGCGCGTTGGTGGCCACGCTGGCCGATCTCGCCGCGCGCACCCTGGTCACCGGCGCCGATCTGCCGCTGGGCATGCTGACCTCCCTGGTCGGCGGCCCCCTGTTCTTCTGGCTGCTGTTGCGCGGCGGACGGGCGGTGCGGCGATGAAGACCCCGAGCCTGCGCGACATCCTGCCCGAGATTCCGTGCCCCGCCGACTCGCGGTCGAGGCTGTCGGCGCGGGGCGTGACGGTCCGCAAGGGTGGGCGCGTCTTGCTTGACGACGTCACCGTCCACGCACCCCGCGGCCGCGTGACGGCTCTCGTCGGGCCCAATGGCGCCGGCAAATCGACGCTGCTGGCGGCGCTGTCGGGCGACGAGGCACCCGATTCCGGGCGCATCGAACTCGATGGCGCGGATCTTCACGCCGTGCCGATCCGCGACCGCGCCCGCCTGCGCGCCGTGCTGCCCCAATCTCATCCGGCGACGGTGCCGTTCACGGCGGGAGAGGTCATCGAATTCGGCCGTTCCCCCTGGGGAGAGGCGGATCCGGAGCTGCGCCGCCGCGTCATCGACGACTGCGATGTGGCGCATCTGCTCGACCGGCCCGTCACAGTCCTGTCCGGCGGGGAACTCGCCCGCGTGCACTGCGCCCGCGTGCTGGTCCAGGACACTCCGGTTCTGCTTCTCGACGAACCCACCGCCGCCCTCGACCTGCGCCACGCGGAGGCGATGCTGAGGCTCATCGGCGCCCGCGCCCGCGAGGGAGTCGCCGTCGTCGTGGTCCTCCACGACCTGGCCGCCGCCGCAGCCCACGCCGACGACATCGTCGTCCTCGACGGCGGCCGCGTCGTCGCCGCGGGAGCCCCGGCCGACACGTTGACCGCCGACCTCATCGGAGAGGTCTACGGCCTCGACGTGGAAGTCCTCGCCGACTCCGGCGGCAACCCCGTCATCGTGCCCGCACGCGGACGGCACCCCACGCCGACCGCAACCGAACACCCGAACCACCGACACTGAACCACCGACACCGAAGGAGGGGCGACATGCTCCGGACGACCACCGAACGACTGACCATCCGACTCCGCGAAGCCACCGCCGCCGTCCACGACGACGCCGAAAACTCCGGATTCATGACCGCCCTCCTCGACGGCGAACTCACCCCCGGCGCCGCCGCCGACCTGGCCGGGCAGCTGTGGTTCATCTACGGCGCGCTCGAGGATTCCGTGCGCGCCGTCGCAGACACCCCGGAGGGCGCCGCGATCGCCGACGCACGTCTGGAACGCCATGACGCGCTTGAACGCGACCTGGCGTTCCTGGTCGGGCCGCGGTGGCGTTCGTCGATCGAGGCGCTGCCGTCGACCGCCGCCTACGTCAACCGCCTTACCGAACTCGGCCGCAACCGCGACGCATCGGCGCTGCTGGCGCACCATTACGTCCGCTACCTCGGCGACCTGTCCGGCGGGCAGATCATCGCCCGACGGCTCCGCGACCACTACGACATCGACGGCGACGGGGCGAGGTTCTACGACTTCTCCGCCGTGGGCAAGATCAAGCCCTACCGAGACGCCTACCGCGACCGGCTCGACGCCCTGGACCTCCGCGGCGACGTCCGCGACCGCATCGTCGTCGAAGCCGTGCTGGCGTTCCGCATGAACACCGCGCTGTTCCGCGAGCTCGACGCGCGACACCGCCCGCAGGCGGCGTAGCCGCCGGAGGGGCGCCGCCGGGTCGCGTTGCCGCCGTTCGGGGTGGGGGCGCCGACGGCTGAGACTGAGGCGTTGCCACCGCTCCCGAGTGCGGCTACCAGATGGTCACGCGCTCGGCGGGATCGCGCCACATGCCGTCGCCCGGCTGAACATCGAAGGCGACGTGGAACTCGTCGATGTCGCCGACGATGACGTTGCAGCGGAACTCCGCCGGCGAGTGCGGGTCGATGGCGAGGTACTGGCGGCTCATCTCCGGGCGGATCGCCGTGCGCCACACCAGCGCCCACGACAGGAACAACCCCCGGTAGGCGGCCGGGTCCTTCTCCACGGAGGTCTCCCGCCCCTGGTCGGCGAGCCAGCGGCGGTACGCGACGACGGCGATGCCCAGGCCGCCGAGGTCGCCGATGTTTTCGCCGAGCGTGAACTTGCCGTTGACGCCGACCCCGGTTTCGCCGAGTTCGCGCAGGCCGGTGGGCACGAGGCCGTCGAACTGTTCGACCAGCTTGTCCGTCAACCCCTCGAACGCGGCGCGGTCGGCGTCGGTCCACCACTGGTTGAGGTTGCCGTGGCCGTCGTACTGCGACCCCTGGTCATCGAAGCCGTGGCCGATTTCGTGGCCGATGACCGCGCCGATCGCCCCGAAGTTCGCGGCGGCGTCGGCGTCCGGGTCGAAAAACGGCGGCTGCAGGATCGCCGCGGGGAACGTGATGTCGTTGACCACCGGGTTGTAGAACGCATTGACCGTCTGGGGCGTGGCGAACCACTCGTCGCGGTCGGCCGGCTTGCCCAACTTGGCCACCTCATAGTCGTGGCCGAAGGCGGACGCGCGGCGGACGTCGTCAAGCAAGGAGCCGGTCAACTCGAGGCCCTCGTAGCTGCGCCACTTGTCGGGGTAGCCGATCTTGGCCTTGAACAGGCCGAGCTTCTCCAGGGCGCGCTCGCGGGTGGCCGGCGTCATCCACTCGAGGTCGGTGATGCGCTCGCGGTACGCCTCGAGGAGGTAGTCGACGAGCCCGAGCATCCGTTCCTTGTGCTCCGGCGGGAAATGCCGGGCGACGTACTCCTTGCCGACCTCCTGGCCCAGCGCCCCCTCGACGAGGCCGACGCCGCGCTTCCAGCGGGCGCGCAGCTCCTCCGCGCCGGACAGGGTCTTGCCGTAGAACTCGAAGTTCTGCTCGACGAACGCCGCGCCCAGGTACGGCGCCCGCGCCTTGAGCACCCGCCACAGCGCCCACAGGCGCAGGTCGTCCACGTCGGCGTCGCGCCACACGCGGGCCAGGTGCTCGAGGTAGGTCGGCTGCATGACGACGATCCGGTCGATGTCCGCAGCCTCCTGGCCGTCCGCTTCGGCGTCGACGCCCATCTGCGCGAACCAACGTGCCCAGGGGAACCCGGCCGGCAGGTCCGTCAGGGCGGTGAGGTTGTAGGTGCGCACGGCGTCACGGCTGGCGACGACGTCCCAATGGCCCTCGGCGAGCGTCGTCTCGAAGTCGACGATGCGTCGGGCGGCGTCGGGCAGGTCGTGCAACGGGAAGGAATCGAGGCCGTCGAAGCCCTCGAAGTCGCCGGCGCAGACCGTGGAATCCTCCAACAGCTGCAGCATCGACTCGACGTGCCCGCGGTAGGCGGCGAGCGTCTCGGCGTGGGCTTCCTCGCGGTAGTAGGCCTCGTCCGGCAGGCCGAGACCGGCCTGGACCAGGTAGAGCATCGCCTCGTCCGACGACGAGTCCTTCTCCACCCAAAACGCCGCCGGGCCGGTCACGCCAGTGCGGTCGAGGGCGCCGAGCGCCTCGGCGAGATCGTCGCGATCATCGACGTCGATGGCGGCGACGTCGGGCGCCAGGGCATCGATGCCGGCCGCCTCGATCGCGGCTTCGTCCATGAAACCGCCGTAGAGAACGCCGATGCGCGAATCCGCCGGGGCGTCCTCGACGATCGCGCGGACCGCCTTCTCGGATTCCTCGCGCAGCTTGTGGAACGCGCCGTCGACGGCGCGGTCGGCGGGAATGACGTGCGAGTCGATCCACGCGCCGTTGACGTGGCGGTACAGGTCGTCGGCGGGGGAGGGCACCGGCTTGGCGGTGGCCCCGGAGTCGGTGGCGGAAGCGGCGGTCGTGGCGTCGGAGGAACTCGTGGTCACGTTCTCGTCTGTCATGCGGCCCAGTTTAGGGACGGCCCCGGATCCGGTGCTCGACGACGCCGTGGCCTTGAGGTTTCCGACGTGGATGGCGCTCGACTGCGGGGACCCCGTGGCATCATGGGCGGATGGATCACAACCGATTCGGGGCAGGCGGGGGAAGCCGGGGTGCCGGGCGCATGGTCGCCGTCGTCGGTGCGGTGGCGCTCGCCGCGTCGCTGGCGCCGGTGGCTCTGGCGGCCGGACTGTCCGCGACGAAGGGCGAGGAGGCGGCGTCGCTCGAGTCGGTGCGCACGGTCGTTCTCGGCGGCGACGGCGCCCCCTTCGCCGCGTCCTTCGACGTCCGAGACGGCGAACCCGACTGCACGCGCGAGTTTGCGCTGACGATCGGCGCGCACCAGTTCACGTGCGGTGACGTCGTCATCGAGACCCGATCCGCCGTGGACGTCGAGGACCTGCCGCGCTTCGGCGCCCGCGCCCTGCGCGCCACGCTGTTCAGCGACGACCCGGCCCCAGAGCTGCGGCCGGCCGAAACCCCGCACGCGCCGGGCCTGATCGCCTGGTCCGGTTCGCCGGTGGAGGACGTCTACGGCACCGTGTACCGGGTCATCGTGCTCGGCGAGGAGGACGATTACGACGAGGCCGGCGCCTCCGCCATCGTCGCCATCGTGTCGGGCGACGGGGACGCGGTCGACGCCGCCGCCGCGACGATCCTCGCCGATGTCCGGGCGGGTGAGAAGTGATGGGTCTGCCGATGAATCCTCCGCCGCACCCCGACAACCAGCACTGGCCCGCCGCCGCCCCGAATTCCCGCCCCGGCGCGGCGCCGTCCCGCAACATCTGGGCCTTCCTCGTCATCGTGCCGCTCATCGCGGCGGGCCTTGCGGCCAACGTGGTGTCGTTGATGGTGTTCGGCCTGATCACTCCCGTGTCGCTGGGATTCGGTGCGGTGGTGTCGACGGCGGTGATTGGACTGGTCTGGTGGTTGCTGTCGCGCAGCGTCCTGTGGCGTCCGGCCGGTGCGTGGCCGTTGCTGGCGTTGGCGTGGGGTGCTGGGGCGTCGTTCGTGTTCGTCATCTCCGTCGCCGATTCGATGACGACCATCGCGACGGCGCTGGGGTGGGAGGCCGCGGAGGCGTCGCTGGCGGGGGCGTGGCCGGAGGAGGTCGGCAAGTCGTTGGGCATTGCGCTGATCCTCCTGGCTCTGCCGCGCCCGTGGAACCGTCCGTGGGACGGCCTGCTCGTGGGCGTCTTCGCGGGGTTGGGTTTCGAGCTCATCGAAACGATCCAGTACGGAGCCTCCGGAGCGCTCGACGACCCGAACTCCGACGTCGCCGGTCTGCTTTCCACGTGGTTGGTCCGTTCGATCTTCGGCCCCGGCCTGCACGTGTTCTTTTCGGGCGTGGCGGGATTCGGCGTCGGGGTGGCGCTGTTGCATCCGCGCTTGACGACGCCTGCGCGGTGGGCGTTCGGCCTCGGCGGCCCGGGTGCGGCGTTCGCGATGCACTTCCTGTGGAACTACACGTGGCCGGACGCGTGGGGCGTGTGGTGGTACGCGACGCTATGGGCGCTGTGTGGTGTGGCGCTGGTCGCGTGCTGGCGTGCGGCGAAGAGGATGGAGAAGGTCTCCCGTCTCTCCGTCGACGAGGCCGGGCGGTAATCACCGGAAATTCGGGGCGCATCGGGCGAAAAGGGTCTCCGTAGGCGTCGTCAAGCAGGAATTCCACTGGCTCAAGCACGAAAACCCCAGTAAAAATACGGTCCGGGGCATGTTATTGGTGTTACTCGTGTGACTAGAGAGGCAATTGTGCCGTATGGTGGTGAACCATGAACCTCCGCACCGTGACCTTCCCCGCGTCCCGGCAGCGTTCGGGGGCACGCCGTGGCCGCGCGAACGCACTCGTCGCCCTCGCCGCCGCCCTGCCCATGGCCCTCGGCCTCGTGGCCCCCGCACCCGCCGACGCCTTCACCGCAACGTCGCCCACCGGCATCGACGTCTCCAAGTGGCAGCGCCCCAACGGCGCCAAGCTCAACTGGGAGCAGGTCGCCGCCTCCGGCGAAAAGTTCGCCTTCATCAAGGCCACCGACGGAAAGGAAGGCCTGAGCACCTACTTCGCGGAAGACTCCAAGGCCGCCCACGACGCCGGCCTGATCATCGGCAGCTACCACAAGGCCCACCCGGACCGCGATGCCATCGTCCAGGCCGACGCCTACGCCGAAGCCCTCAAGCTGCAGCCCGCCGACGCCCGTACCCTGCCGCCCGTTCTCGACATCGAGCTCGACGCCGGCATGTCCCCCGCCGCCCTGGAGAAGTGGACGGCGACGTTCCTCCAGCGCGTCGAACTGAAGACCGGCCGCACGCCGATGATCTACACCTTCCGCTGGTTCTGGTCCGTCAAGATGGGCGACACCAGCGCCTTCACCGGCTACCCGCTGTGGTTCGCCGCATACCAGAACACGCCGCCGACCAACCTGCCCGGCGGCTGGGACGAGCCCCTGTTCTGGCAGCGATCCAGCACCGGCCGCGTGCCCGGCATCAACACCCCGGTCGACTTGAACACCTTCAACGGCACGAAGGCCGAGCTCGACGCCCTCGCCGCCGGTGCGGCCCCCGAGGGTGCCGGCGCCACCCGCGACGACAAGTCCGACGCCGTGAAGACCGGCGAGCGCCGCGCAGAAACCGAGGAAGACACCGGAGTCGACGCCGACGCCGTGTCCCCGCCGTCCGGCCGCGCCGCGCCGGGTGCGGGCAGCCTCGACACCGCCGGCATCTTCGGCGACGACGCCGCCGACGAAGACGACGCCACGACCGGCGGCGACGAGACCGCCGACGTGATCGGCGGCGACGACGCGACCGGGACCGACTCCCCGGTGGCCACCTCCGAGCTGGTCGACGCGATCATCGAGGCCGTCAAGGCCGGTTCCACCAACGCCGACTTCAGCGAGAGCATCGCCGCCGTCCGCGACGCCGCCGACGCCGCCGGCCTGGACCAGGCCCAGATCGACCTCCTGATCGCCTTCCTCGAGCAGGCCATCGGCTCGGGCAACGTTCCCGAGGACCAGCTGGAGGAGATCGGCGAGACAGCGCCGGCCACCGACGAGGCCGAAGAGATCAACGACGGCAAGACGGATTCGCGCGAGGTCGTTGAGCTGGCCACCTACTCCGACGTGGTGGCGCTGCTGGCGGGCGCGACCCGCTAGTCGGTCGGCGGGCGCGGTCCGAACGCGATGCCCCACCATGTCACGGGGTGGGGCGCCCGGCCGCCACGGCCGTATGCCACCGCCGAATGCCACGGCCTTATACGACGGCCATGCGCCATCGAGGTCCAGGGGAAGGGACCTCGGTCCGGTGCGGCCGAATGAACCCGACGCGCGGTCGGGGCCCTGGGGAAGGGGCCCCGACC
>NZ_KV787145.1:0-9044 GCF_001807025.1 Corynebacterium sp. HMSC11E11
CTCCGGCCCCTGCCCCGCCCCGTCGGTGCCGCCGGGCACGTCGACGCGGACGACGTCGGCGGTTGCGCCGAACCCCCGCGCCGTCTCCGCCGCGCGGCGGGCGACGTCGGCCGAACCTTCCTGCAGCCCGTGATCGACGACGACCGCGTGCACCGACTCCGCGCCGATCCCCGCCCCCAGCGCCTCCGCAGCGCACGCCGCCGTCAGGGCCAGGGAATCCGCCCCTCCGGACAACCCCACCACCACCCGGGGCACCCGGGTGTCGCCGAGGCGCGGACCGTCGTCACGCACGAGCCCGCCGAACACTGGCCGCACGGCCCGCCGGACCCGCAGAAACGCGGGACTGCGGCGGGGCCAGAACGGGGCGGCGGTCATGCGGTCAGGCTACCGGGCACGTCGCGCGGACCGACTACGCGCCGCCGCCGACGACCCCACCCGCCGCGATGCGGTCCATCGCCGTGAGCAACACCCGCTCCTGCGTCATGCGGGCGACCACCTGCACCGGCACGCCCGTCACCGGCTCGACGACGACGCCGGCCGGGAAGCCCAGCAGGTTCCACACGGACACGAAGGGCGCGAACCGCATGTTGGCGAGCATGTTCGCCGACCACGGGCGCGAGTTCCACGGGCCGGTCGACGGCGGCTCGGTGGCCAGCGCCGGGGTGATCAGGACGTTGTCGCCCGGCATGAACTTCTCCATCTTCGACCGGGCCCTCACCACCTGGCGGTCGGAGATCGACCAGCGCAGCGATCGGCCGATGCGCGCGTGGACGCGGTTGCGCCACTCCAGGTGGTCGGGCATGCCCTCGTCGGCCAGCGAATCGGCCACGCCGGCCGACCAGCGGGCGAGCATCGGCAGCGGGTTGAGCGGGTACGGCGCCTTGGCTTCGCGCACGGGGAAACCGGCGTCGCCGAGGGTCTTCGCCGCCTGGCGCGCCGCCTCCTTCCATTCCTCGCGCGCCCCGAAACCGGCCACCGGCGACGACAGGTCCAGCGTCGCGCCGAAATTCTCCGGCAACGGGGCATCGACGGCGTCGACGTGGCCGCGGGTCAGCTCGCGCATGAGCAGCGTCAGGTCGTCGTTGTCCTGCGCGATGACGCCCTGCACCGCCATGCCGTACCAGTCGTTGCGGCCGTTGCGGCCCGGGACGATGCCGGGCGTCGACTTGATGGTGGACAGGTTGCACGCCGCCGCGGGGATGCGCAGCGATCCCATGCCGTCGTTGCCCTGGGCGAAGGGCACCATGCCCGCCGCCACCGCCGCCGCGGCACCTCCCGAGGATCCGCCGGGCGAGAGTCCCGGGCGGACCGGGTTGCGGGTGATGCGGCCCGGCGCGTCGGTGGTGCCCCACGTGCAGAACTGCGGGTTGGCGGTGGTGCCCACCGGGATCGCGCCCGCCTGCACCAGGCGCTGGACCACGTCGTTGTCGCGGGCGGTGTTGTCCTTCAGGGCGAAGGGCACGCCGGCCAGGCCCAGGTCGGCGAGGTCCGGGCGGGCGGCCAGTTCGCGGGCCTCGGAGATCGCCCGGTCGGCCCACACCTCCGTGAAGGCGTTGACCGCCCCGTCGACGGCGGCGATCCGATCGAGGGATTCGCGCACGGCCTCCTCCGGGGTCATCCGCCCGGCGCGCACGCGGGCGGCGATGTCCCGGGCGGTGGGCTGGGGCAGCGGCTGGATGTCGTCCATCGTCTCTCCTGGGTGTCGGTGTTTGGGCCCACCGTAGACCAGTTCGTTTCACTCACGATTGCTTTTCGACGGATACGTGGAGCGCCAGATGCGCGAAAACGCGAGCGGTCGGGAGGTGACGGGGTCAGGCGATGTCGTGGAGGCCCGTCGCCGCGGCGTCGGCGGCGGCGCGGGCGGGCAGCAGCGACGCCTCGTTGGAGAGCAGGACGAACGTCAGCACGTCGCCGCCCTGCGTCACCGTGTACCCGGCCAGCGCGGAGGTGCCGTCGAGCGTGCCCGTTTTGGCGCGAACCCAGCCGGCGCCGTCGGAGCCGGAGTATCGCTCGGCGAGGGTGCCGGAGACGCCGCCGACCGGCAGCGCGTCGAGCAGCGGGCGCAGCTTCGCGGTGAGCTCGTCCGCATCGTCCGCTCCATCACCTTCGGCCGCTCCGGTCCCTTCGGCCCCGTCGATTCCCGGGTGCCGGCCGGTAGCGGCGAGCAGCACCCGATCGAGCTGCGCGGGGGTGACGCGGTTGTCCACGCTCAGGCCGCTGGAGTCGGCGAGGTTCGCGGCACTGGAACCGGTGTTTTCCAACGCCAGCCCATGCTCGGCCAGGACGTCGGCGACTGCCTTCGCCGCGCCGGCGAAATCGGGGGTCAGGCCACGCGAGACGGCCACCTCGCGGGCCAGCGATTCGGCCAGGACGTTGTCGGAACGGGTCATCATCTGGTGCACCCGCTCGGACAACGGGGCGGACTCGACCTCGGCGAGCACCTCGGGTTCGCCGCCGAACCTCGACTGCGCGGTCTCCTCCGGCGCCAGCACCTCGACGTTCGCCACCCCCATGGCGGTCGCGAGGGCCTGACCGGCGCCCGCGGCGGGCTCCGGGGTGCGGCGCGCATCCTCGCGGTCGAGCGACAGTCGGGCACCGTCGACCATCACCGGCTCAACCGGCGCGATGTACCCGTCCTCGATGCCGTCGCGCTCCCACGTGGAATGGAAGGTGTCGCGGAACAGCGAACGATCGACGTAGACGGTGGACGCGCCCGCATCCTGCGGCACCGGCTGCCCCTCGGCGACGCCCAGCGAGGCGCGGACCTCCTCGGCGATCTCGGCGATCGACGCGGCCCCCGGATAGAAACCCGCGCCGTCGACGCTCAACGTCGGGTCCCCCGCACCGACCAACACCACCCCGTCCTGCCCCGGGTAACGCACCACCCGGGTGGCCACGGTCTTGTCGTGGTCGAGCTCCAGCAGCGCCGCCGCGGCGGTCAGGATCTTCAGCGACGACGCAGGCCGCGACGGCTCCGCCGACCCCTGCTCCCACAGCACGTCGCCCGTCCGCGCCGACGACACGACCGCCGTCAACCGCCCCAGCGCCGGGTCCTTCGCGGCGGCGTCCATCACGGCCGCCACCTGCGCCGCCAACTCCGACTCGTCGGCGATCGGCTCCCCCGACGAACCGTCGTCAAGCTCCTGCGACGCGCCCGCCGCCCGCAACGGAGCCTGCACGCCCGGGACCTGCGGAGCCTCCGCCACCGTCACCCGATTCGCATTGACCGCCATGCCCGCCACCACGATCACGCACACCACGACGGCGAACGCGGCGATGGACAACATCCACCCGACGGTACGGCTCACGGGGCTCCTCCGGAGGTATGGGCAACGGCAACGACTAAGATGGATCCACTGTAGGCGCCCGCGCCGGCGCATCGCACGACACCACACCAGAGGAGCAGTCCACAATGACCATCGAGGTCACCATCGAGATCCCGAAGGGCCAGCGCAACAAGTACGAAGTCGACCACGAGACCGGCAAGGTCTACCTCGACCGCTACCTGTTCACCCCCATGGCCTACCCGGCCGACTACGGCTACATCGAGGACACCCTCGGCGAGGACGGCGATCCGCTGGACGCGCTGGTCGTGCTGCCGGAGCCGGTGTTCCCCGGCGTCATCGTCAAGGCCCGTCCCGTCGGCGTGTTCAAGATGACCGACGAGGCCGGCGGCGACGACAAGCTGCTCTGCGTCCTCGACGACCCGCGCTTCGACCACTTCCAGGACCTCGGCGACATCTCCCAGTTCACCCTCGACGAGATCGAGCACTTCTTCGTGCACTACAAGGATCTCGAGCCGGGCAAGGAGGTCTCCGGCTCCGGTTGGGGCGACAAGGCCGAGGCCCAGCGCATCCTCGACGAGGCCATCGAGCGCCACAAGTAGGCGTCTCCCCGGGGCTTGCCGTCCTAAGGGACCGGCCTCGGGATCACCCGCCGCATTCCATCGCGAATGCGGCGGGTTTCGCCGTTTTCGGGCGGGGGTATCCGGGCCGGGGGCGGCGCACCCCCGTGGAATTGATGCCCCGGGGGGTATGATTGACGCAGTCGAAGGCGGCGCACCCGGAACCCGCGCCGCCCCACTCACCACTCCCCGCTCCCCCACTCCCGAAAGGACCACGCGATGAGCGACACCACCATGGACCGACTCCCCCTCGGCGACGTTTTCAAGGAGGCTTGGAAGGCCCAGGCAGCCCAGACCCAGGCGATCTGGAAGAAGGCGGAGGAACTCGGCGTCGGCCGCGACCTCATCGAGCTGGTCTACGTCCGCGCGTCGCAGATCAACGGCTGCGCGTTCTGCCTGGACGTCCACGTCCGCGAGGGCCTCAAGGCCGGCCTGAGCACCCTGAAGCTGTCGGTCACCCCGGCGTGGCGCGAGGCCGGCGCGGTGTACGACGACGTCGAGCGCGCCGCCCTGACCATCGCCGAAACCGCCACCGACCCGGTCGCCGCGCACGACAACGTCGAAGAGTACGACGCCGCCCGCGCGGTGCTGGGCGACGACAAGGCCGCGTTGCTGGCCTGGGCCGCGATCTGCATCAACGGCTGGAACCGCATGCACGCCCTGAGCCGCACGCCGGTCGAGGGCGCGTAGCGGTCAGTCGCTGATCCGCTCGCCGGACTCCCCGTCGAACAGGTGGATCCGGCGGGCGTCCGGCACCACGCGCAGCCCGTCGCCCGCAGCGACGCCGTGACCGCGGTCGCGACGCACGGCGATCTTCTCGCCGCCCTTGCCGACGCCGTGGACGATCGACTCCGCGCCGAGCTCCTCGACCTGGGTGACGTCGATGGTCACGCACTGGTCGGCGGGATGCGTCCCATCCGCGTCGACCGCCACGTCTTCCGGACGGAAGCCCACGGTGACGCGGCGGCCGTCGTCCTGCCGCGCCCCCAAGGGCACGACGGCGCCGCCGTCGAGAACCACGACGTCGTCGCGGACCACGCCCGGCAGCAGATTCATCGACGGCGATCCCATGAACCCCGCGACGAAGGCGTTGACCGGCCGGTCGTACAGCACCGCGGGAGTGTCCACCTGCTGCAGGACGCCGTCGAGCAGCACGGCGACGCGGTCTCCCATCGTCATCGCCTCGACCTGATCGTGCGTGACGTAGACGGTGGTGGTGCCCAGGCGCCGCTGGAGGGCCGAAATTTCGCCGCGGGTTTCCACCCGCAACTTCGCGTCGAGGTTGGACAGCGGCTCATCCATGCAGAACACCGCGGGTTCGCGGACGATCGCACGTCCCATCGCCACGCGCTGACGCTGGCCGCCCGACAGTGCCGCGGGCTTGCGGTCCAGGAGATTCTCCAGCTGGAGGATGCGGGCGGCTTCCTTCACGCGCTGCTCGATCTCCGCCTTGGGCACCTTCTGATTCCGCAGCGCGAATCCCATGTTCTTCGCGACCGTCATGTTGGGGTACAGCGCGTAATTCTGGAAGACCATGGCGACGTCGCGGTCCTGGGGCCGGACGCCGGTCGCGTCGAGTCCGCCGATGTGGATGCTGCCGCGGTCGACGGGCTCGAGCCCCGCCAGCATCCGCAGGGACGTCGACTTGCCGCAGCCCGACGGACCGACCAGCACCAGGAACTCGCCGTCGGCGATGTCCAGGTTCAGGGAATCGACGGCGGGCTTGCCGTCCTTGGCGTAAATGCGCGTGGCTCCGTCGAAGATGACGCCCGCCATGTTTTCTCCTCGTTGTTTTTCGTGTCGCCGAATTACCCGCGAATTACAGGTGCGGCTCGATGTCGCGCTCGTAGGCGGTGGTCAGCTCCTCCTCGAGCGACGACAGGGTCGGCTCGATGGCGGCGCCGGTGAGCAGGATGGTCTCCAGCGCGTCGCCGATCTTGCGGTCGCCGTTCGGGATGAACACGCGGGCGTTGTCCTGCGGTCGGGTCTGCGGCAGCTGCTCGACGGCGGTGCGGAAGTTCGGGTTTTCGTCCATGAACTTCTTCTGCTCCGGGTCATCGACGGCGTCCTTGCGCACCGGCATGTAGCCGACGTTGCGGGACCAGTACGCGGTGTTTTCGGTGTTGGTGATGAAGTCGATGAACTTCGCCGCGTTGTTCTGGCGCTCCTCGGAGATGCCGGCGGGGATGGCCAGGCCGGCGCCGCCGGTCGGGCAGCCGCCGTCGCCGTTGGGGTTGGGCAGGAAGGCGGTGCCGACCTCGAAGTCGGCGGTGTCGTTGATGCCGGCCAGGTCGCCGGTGGAGGCGACGATCGAGCCGAGCAGGCCGGTGCCGAATTCGTTGGCGAGGTCGTTGGACACGGTCGCCCAGCCGTCGTCGACGGTGGACTTGAGCCACTCGACGGCGGCGATGGTCTCGGGGCTGGTCAGCTTCATGTCCCAGCCGTCGGAGTAGGCGCCGCCCTTGGTCCACAGCGGGCCGGAGAAGGTCCAGGACAGGTAGTCGACGGCGTTGCCCCAGCCGTGGGCGCGCTCGCGGCCGGACAGCTTCTCCTGCAGGGTCTTGCCCCACTCGGTCATCTCGTCCCAGGACTCGGGGCCGCGGTCGGGCAGGCCGGCCTCCTTCCACAGGTCCTTGTTGTAGTAGAACAGCGGCGTCGATCGGGCAAACGGCATGGCGAAGTGCCCGCCGTTGAGCGCGTAGTCCTCGTAGAGGCTGTCGACGTAGGTGGAGGTGTCCACGCCGGCGCGCTCGGCGACCTCGTCGATGTTGGCGATCTGGCCGTTGAGGGCGAAGTTGAACCACCAGACGTCGGACAGGACGACGACGTCGGGCAGGTCGGTGCCGGACAGGGCGGCGTTGAACTTCTGGCCGAGTTCCTCGTAGTTCTTGCCGCCGTCGACGAGGCGGACCTTGAGGTCGGGGTTTTCCTTCTCGAAGCGGGCGATGAGCTCCTCTTCGATGGCCTTCGAGCTGGCCGGGTGGTTGGACCACCAGACGATGGTGTTCGGGTCCCCCTCTGCACCACCGTCGCCGCCGCCGGTGCCGGCGCATGCGGTGAGGGCGGCGCCCGCGCCGGTCAGGCCCAGCAGCGCGAGGAAGGTGCGGCGGTTCATGCCGTTCGGGGTGCGGTTGATGCGGTCGTTCATCGTGGTTCCTTTCGGGGCGACGTCCGGGAGGCGTCGTCGTCAAGCAAAGTGGTGCGGGGTTTTCGAGGTTTTCGGGCTTTGCGACGCCCGCGTGGGCGGCGCAGGGCCCGGGGAGGTCGGTGCGGCGGCGGTGGTCATCCCTTCACCGCACCCGACGTCAGGCCCTTGATCATGTATTTCTGCAGGGCGAGGAACAGGAGCAGGACCGGGATCATGGTCATGATCGTCGCCGCCATGACCGGGCCCCAGTTGGAGACGCCGTCGTTGTTCTGGAGCATGGTCAGGCCCACAGGCAGGGTGGCCGACGCTTCGGTTTCGGCCATGAGGAACGGCCACAGGTACTGGTTCCACTCGTTGACGATGGTGATCATCGAAAACGCCACGAGCGTGGGCAGCGAAATGGGCAGCAGCACCTGGAACAGCAGCCGGAACGGGCCGGCGCCGTCCATCCGGGCGGCTTCGACGATCTCGTGCGGGATGGACATGAAGTGGTTGCGCATGAGGAACGTGCCGAAGGCGATGCCCGCCAGCGGGATGATGATGCCCTGGTAGGTGTCACGCCACCCCAGCTGGCTGACCAGCGCGTAGTTCGAGATCACGGTGACCTCGCTGGGCACCATCAGCGCCGAAATGACGATGATGAAGACGAGGTTGCGCCCCGGGAAGCGCAGGATCGCCAGCGCGTAGGCCGAAATCACGCCGAGGACGATCTTGATGGTGCACAGGATCACCGTGATGATGATCGAGTTGCGGAAGTACGCGAAGAACGGGACCCGGTCGGTCGCGTCGGCGTAGTTCTGCGGGTACCACTCCTCGGGGAACCAGCGGACGGGGATGGAGTAGATGTCGCCGTGCTGCTTGAGACTGGCCAGGACGATCCAGATGAGGGGCAGGCCGATGAAGGCCACCGCCAGGGCCATGCCCAGGTATCCGACGATGCGCCAGCCGATGCCGCGTTCGGTGCCGATCATGCCCGCACGTTCTCCTTGTCCATGTAGCGCACCTGGATCAGCGTGACCACCAGGAGGATCAGGAACAGGATCGTCGCGATGGTCGCGCCGTATCCCGCCCGGAAGTTGACGAAGGTTTCGTTGTAGACCTGGAACACCAGGGTCGTGGTGCCGTTGCCCTGCGGGCCGCCGCGCGTCATGGTGTTGATGATGTCGAACACCTGCACCGAGTTGAGGGTGACGGTGATCGACAGGAAGAACGTGGTCGGCCGCAGCTGCGGCAGGGTCACGCTGCGGAATCGGGTCCAGGCGCCGGCGCCGTCGATGGCGGCGGCCTCCGACAGGTCCCGGCTGAGCCCCTGCAGCGCCGCGAGGTAGATGACGAAGGTGTAGCCGAGGTTCTTCCAGACGAAGGTGAACGTCACCATGAACAGGGCCCACGACGGGTTCTGGTAGAAGTTCGGGCTGTCGACGCCGATGCGGCCGAGGAGATCCTGGACGAGGCCGAAGGTCGGGTCGAAGACGAATTGGAAGGCCACGCCGATGGCGGCGCCGGAGATGACGAAGGGCGCGAAGACCATCGACCGCACGGCGTTGCGGCCGCGCAGTTTCTGGTCGAGCAGCAGCGCCAGGATGAGGCCCAGCACCATCGATCCGATCACCGCGAAGAAGGTGAATACGACCGTGTTGAACAGGATCTTCGGCGTGTCGGCGCGGGTCGCCCATTCGACGTAGTTGTCGAAGCCGATGAAGGTCGACGTCGGCGACGAGATGTTCCAACTGAAGAAGGACAGCCGGATGTTGTCCAGCAGCGGCCGGTAGGTGAAGATCGCCAGGAGGATCAGGTTGGGGGCCAGAAGTGCGGCCGCGAGCAGCCATTCGCGTCTGCGCGCGGTGCGGGCTTTGGCCTCGAGCCCCGCTTGATCGATCCCGTTGTTTGCCACAATTGGCCAGCCTGTCCCGCCCAGATGGAATCGAAGGAACGGGCGAGTGAACTTTGGTGTAATTGCTGGAGTCCCAAAATAAAACACCGGTGCCATTC
>NZ_KV787146.1:0-23006 GCF_001807025.1 Corynebacterium sp. HMSC11E11
GCCAGCCGATGACGCCCGCGCCGGCCGCGGTGGCCAGCGCACCGGCGCCGGCGACGATCCCCCACCCGGGAATGCCGCCCCGCCCGCCGGACCGCCCCGCCCCGACCGCGCCACGACTACGTCCGGCCATGGTCCGCCCCCGATTCGCCGACCCCGACGTGCCGCCTGCGCGTGCGGCCGCGCGGCGCCGTCAGAATCTCGTAGTTGATGGTGCCCGCCGCCGCGGCGAGTTCGTCGGCGGTCGGCTCGCCCTCGCGCGTGCCCACGATGACGGCGACGTCGCCGGGCCGCACCGGGGCGTCGGGACCGAGGTCGACAACGAACTGGTCCATGCACACGCGCCCGACCTGCGGGTAGCGCACCCCGTTGATGCTGACGTCGAACTTGCCCGACGCCGAGCGCGGCATGCCGTCGGCGTAGCCGCATGGGATGATCGCCGTCCGGGTGTCGCGTTCGGCGACCCACGTGCGCCCGTAGCTGACGGCCTCGCCGGCGGGGACGTCCTTGATCACGAGGATGCGCGCCTCCCACCGCATCACCGGACGCAGTCCGTGGGTGCGGCCCGCGACCGGTTCCAGGCCGTAGACGGACAGGCCGGGGCGGACCATGTCGAAGGACAGGTCGGGCCGGGTCAGCGCTCCCGGCGAGTTGGACAGGTGGTTGAGTTGCTTGACGACGCCCGCCTTCTCCAGAATGGCCGCCGCCTCGCGGAACCTCCCCGCCTGCATGTCGTTTGCGGGGTTGTCGGGCTCGTCGGCGCAGGCCAGGTGCGAGAAAACGCCGGTGCAGTCGATTTCGCCGCGGGCGTGGGCGTCGCCGAACCGGGCGGCGACGCGTTCGAAGGCGCCGTCGACGACGGAGATGCCCGAGCGGTTGAGCCCCGTGTCCGCCATGGCGGTGACCGTCGGGCGGACGTTGGCGCGGCGACCGGCGGCGATGACCGCGGCCAGGTGCTCCTCCGACGCCACGCCCAGGTGAATGCCCGACGCCACGGCCGCCTCCAGCTCCAGCGCCTCATCGGGGTGCCACAGCCACGCCAGGATCATCGCCGACGTGCCGCGCAGCTCCAGCGACTCGCGCAGGTCCAGCGCCTCCTGGAGCGTGGCCACGCCGAATTGGTCGGCGCCGGCCTGCACCGCGGCGCCCGCGACCTCGGTGGCCCCCTGCGAATAACCGTCGGCCTTCACCACGGCCATCAGGCGCCGGGCGCCCGACGCCTTCTTGATGGTCCCGATGTTGTGGCGCACCGCCGCAAGATCCACCGTCTGCACGAGCAACCCGGGAAACGTGGGATCGGCCGGGGACGGGACGGTCTCCCCGGGGCCGGCCCCTTCGTCCGACGGATTCCGATTCCCGGATGGTTTCCGATCGTCGGATGCGTTCGCTCCTCGTGCGGCGTTCATGTCGGTCATTGTGCCACCGACGGCCACGCGGTCTCCGCCGCCAGTGCCGCAGTGGCCTCCCGGATGGCCCCGGCGATGAGCGACGCCGACGTCGGCGCATACCCGGCGGGCGTGCGGGCCGCGACTTCGGCCGCCCGGGCGTGGACGGTGACCGCCGGCGCGATCCCCGCCATGCCGTCCTTGGCCATCCACGCCCCGACCAGGCCGGACAGCACGTCACCGCTGCCGGGCGTCGCCGCCCACGACGTGCCCGCGTCGATGATGCGCACCGTGCCCGTGCGGTGGCCGTGCCCGGCCGGCATCGCCACGACGGTGCGCCGGCCCTTGAGCAGCACCGCACAATCCAGGGCGACGGCCATCGCCTTCGCGGCGTCGATCGGATGGTCGGCGGGATCGGGCAACGCCTCGGCTTCCGCTTCCGCCATCGCATCGGCCAGACGGCGGAACTCCCCGGCGTGCGGAGTCAACAACGTCTCCCCCTCGCGGGCCACGAGCTTCTCCCTCAGTTCCCGGTGCCGCGCCAGCAGGGTGATGGCGTCGGCATCGACGAGCAGGGGCTCGTCACGGCTCAACAACTCAGCCAACTCCGCAGCCGCCGCATCATCGGTGCCGCGGCCCGAACCGACCACCCACGCGTCGGCCCGGCCGGCGTCGTCAAGCGAAGCATGCGCGACCACCTCCGGCAGCGCGCGCACCACCTCCGCCGACACGGCACCGACGTAGCGGACCATCGCGGACGTCGCCCGCACCGCCGCCGTGGTCGCCAGCACGCCCGCACCCGGATACCTGTCACCGCCCGCGCAGATGCCGACGACGCCGCCGGTGTACTTGTCATCCTCGGCACCCGGCTCCAGATCACGCGGAAAACCCGGGCGGGGCGGGCGCGGATGATCGCCGACCGAGGTCCACACATCACCCGGATCGACGTCGTACAGCGTCGGCCACGTGAAGGCATTGCGCGGCGGCACCGCCAGCGACCGGTAATACGTCCACGTCTCCGTGGTGCTCTCGGCGGCGTCGCGGGCAAGATTCCGATGCAACTGGCCATGCAGACTGCGGCCGGCCTCCGCACCCGCCGGCCACTTCTCCCGCGGCAGCAGATGCAACTCGGGGCCGTCGCCGTCGAGCGCGATGTCCGCCACCACGACCTCGCCGCACTGGTCCGACAACGCATGGGCGAAACGCAGGCCGCCGAACGTCACCGTCACATCCGCGGTGACGTGGCCGGGCAGGTCCAGCGTGCGCGGCGACGGCTCATCCGGATCCCCCGGCTCCCACTGCGGATCCGGGATCGACGCCCCCGGCACGGTCTCCCCCGTATCCGCGGCCACGCCCGAGGGGACGTCGATGGACAGGAAACGGGCGTGGTTCTTCGCCGCCACCCGCACGATCCGCGCCGCCTTCTCCCGCAGCGCCCCCGTGCCCCCGAGCCCCACGATGCCGTCGATGACCAGGCAATACCCCCACGGACGCGCCGACTCCGGGTGCGCGGGATCCAGCGGTTCGGGGTTGCCGTCGCCACGCAGGCCCGCCGGGAAATCCGGCAACCCGTCGACGAGCACCGCCCCGCCCCGGCGCCGGAACGCGGCCAACGCCCGCTCATGCGGGGCATCGCCCAACAACACCGCATCGACGCCGATGCCCTCCGCTGCCAACAACGACCCCGCATACAACGCGTCACCGCCGTTGCCGCCGGAACCGACCAGCAACAGCACCCGCGTGGCATGGCGGCCGAGGAAATAAGGCCTGGGGGCGGCGAGCATCACCTTCGCCGCATCCGCGACGGCCTTGGCCGCGTGCCGCATCAATTCATCCGGCTCATCCTGCGCCCGCAACAGGGGCTCTTCGGCACGGCGGATCTGGTCGACGGTGAAAACGGCTTCCATGACCCGAGACTACGTCCGGCCACGGATTCACGCCCGAGGCGACCACGGCGCCGACGACGCCACCCGGCTGTCGCGGATCCGGGCGCCGGCCGTCGCGAAGCAAGACCCGACGGGATGAGCACCCACCAAAAATCGGCTATTCACCTGCATAAATCGAGATGCCTGGGAAGATTGCGGATCAACGCGCCCCAAGTTACGATGAACCCATCACGCCCAGCCTTCCGTCTCGCGCAGTTCCGCTGCCCAGAGGGGAGGCTGGCTTTCATTTCGGGGGGGATCGGGGACCATGCGCACATACGCCAAACCATTCTTGACCATCGACGAGCAGCTACGGCTCCTGGCCCAGCGTGGAATGGAGATCGGCGATCCGGGCGGCGCCCGAACGCTTCTGCAGCGGGTGGGCTACTACCGGCTCAGCGGTTATTGGCATCCCTTCAGGAAAAGCCGTGTCACTGAATCCGGGGTCGTCATTCATGACGACTTCGTGCCCGGAACCACGCTTGAGAAGGTCGTGGAGATTTACGAATTCGACCGACGCCTGCGGCTGTTGGCCATGGACGCCCTCGAACGCATCGAAGTAGCGCTGCGCTTCCACATCGGGCACACCCTGGGCAGCAGAGGGACCTTCGCCCATACCGACATCAGGTGCCTCTCCCCCGAGTTCACGTCCTGCAGCGGCGTTGAACCACCCAACCTCGCCAAGTGGAGGACCTCGGATCACGCAAAATGGCTGGCCAAGCGCGAGCTCGAAGTGAAGCGGTCGAAGGCTGACTTCGCAATCCACTTCAAGCGGAATTATGGACTGCCCCTACCGGTCTGGGTGACTACCGAGCTGATGGACTTCGGTGGACTGTCGACTCTGTATTCGGGGCTGCTCCAAACCGACCGCGACGCGATCGCCGCACGCCTGGAGCTCCACGACAGATCCGGAGCCGGGCATGGAGGCGCATTGAAGGACTGGCTATCAAATCTCGCGTACGTCCGGAACGTCTGCGCCCATCACGCGCGTTTCTGGAACGCGAACATCGCCAACCGCCTCAGCACCCGACACTTGCAGGCGTTCCCCGAAACCGCTCACGCCGCAGGTCGATCCACCGCACGCCCGTACTCGTCTTTGTCGGTCCTCGCGGTGCTTTCCCGACGCCTCGATCCAAGTGACGACTGGCCCACCCGGCTGCGGAATCATGTCCTCGAAGAGATCCCCGGCGGGCGCTCTCCTGCTGAGCTGGGCTGCCCAGATGGGTGGGATCGCGAGCCAATCTGGATGCACCACCCCCAAAATCGGCGAAAGCCCGACGGCGACTAACATCGACGCGGCGGTGGAAGGGACTATGTTGCAATCGCGCAGTGACCACCCGTCCGGCGCGCCCCGCCGCGCCGTGCTCCGGACGCCGTGCCCCGTCCCCCGTCCATCCCCAGGAGAGCCCCCGCCACATGCCCAAACCCGTGGATTCCCGCACCACCTACATTCCGGCGCTCGATGGCCTTCGGACCATCGCCGTGATGGCCGTGCTGTTCTACCACCTCGACGCCTCGTGGGCGCCGGGCGGTCTGCTGGGCGTGGCCGTGTTCTTCACGCTGTCGGGTTACCTCATCAGCACCAATCTGCTGCGCGCGAAGTACCGGCACGATTCCTTCCGGCTGAGCACCTTCTGGCTGCGCAGATTCCGGCGGCTCGTGCCCGCCGTGGTGGTCACGGTGGCGGCGGTGTTCCTGGTCACGGCGCTGTCGACGCCGGGGGAACTCGGCGACCGCGTCGGCGAATCGATCAGTTCGCTGTTGTACGTCAACAACTGGTACGTCATCGCCCAGGGGCAGTCGTACTTCGATCAGTTCGAGTCGACCGGCCCGTTGGACCACATGTGGTCGCTGTCCATCGAGGAGCAGTTCTACCTGGTGTGGCCGCTGGTGCTGGCGCTGCTGTTCGCGCTGTTCGGGCGGCGGCGAAAGGCCAAATGGTTCGTCGGCGGGGCGACGTTGGCGCTGGCCGCGGCGAGCTTCGCCTGGATGGCCCACCTGTCCAACGTCGGGGCCGACGCCACCCGCATCTACGAGGGCACCGACACCCGCGCCGGCGGTCTGCTGCTCGGCGCGCTGCTGGCGATCCTCCTGGTGCGCAGGAACGGCACCGCCGAGATCAAACGCTTCCCCGCGGAAGTGTCGGGACTCGTCGGCATCGCCGTCATCGTGGTCCTCGTCGCGGTGATGCCCGATGATTCGCCGTTCCTCTTCGGCGGCGGCCTGGTGGTCCTGAGCTTTGCGACGATGGCCGCGATTTACTCGATCCTCGACCAGCGCACGCTCGTGTCGCGGGTGCTGGGCATCGCGCCGATGCGGTGGATCGGCGAGCGTTCCTACGGCATCTATCTGTGGCACCTGCCGGTGACGGTGTACCTGCCGAAGGAGCTCGACGACATGCCGCTGGCCCGCGGTGCCGCGGTCATCGTGCTGTCCTTCCTTCTGGCCGCGATGTCGTGGACGCTCGTGGAGGATCCGATCCGCCGCAACGGCGTCGTCGAACCGTTCGGCCGGTGGCGCGCCGCCCGTCGCCGCGCCCGCCGCGACGAGGTCCCCGGCCCGGGCACTCCCCGCACGATCTTCGCCGGCGCGACGGTCGTGCTCGTCGCCGTGGCGCTGATGGGTCTGCCCGCCGCCGTCACCGGTGGCGCGCGTCCGGGCGAGAACCTGGAGGCCGATCTCGAGGCCCTCGCCCAGCGTCAGGAAGCCGCCCAGGCCGCCGCACCGAAACTGCCGACGCGGAAGATGCCGACGGGCGACCGCATCACCGCCATCGGCGACTCCGTGATGCTGGCCAGCTCCATGGCGCTGGAAGAGGAGTTCCCCGGCATCTACGTCGACGGTGCGGTGTCGCGCCACTACGAGGCCCTGCCGACGATCATCTCCAACATGGAGGCCGCCGGCACCCTGGATCAGTTCGTGGTCCTCGGCTTCGGCACCAACGGCGCGGCCCGCGAGGGCGAATTCGAGGACATCGTCGATCTCCTCGGCGAGGACCGCGTCATCATCCTGGTCATGCCCTACGGCGACCGCTGGTACATGCCGGAAGCCAAGCAGCAGGTCATCGACTTCGCCAAGAAGTACGACAACGTCTACGGCGCCGAGTGGTGCCAGGCGGCGACGGCCGACACGACGCTGCTTCGCGACGACCTCATCCACCCGACCCTCACCGGCGCCACCGCCTACGCCGATGCCGTGCACGATGCGCTCCAACAGTGGGTCGACCGGGAGGACGGGGTGCCGTCCACGTGCTGACGTCGTAAAGCACCGGCCCCGACACGGGCCGAGGCACGGCGCGGCCGACCGGCATCGCCGCGACGGCGACGCCGTCCGTCACGCGTACAACGTCAGCCCCCACAAGTTCATGGGCTCGGCGATCGTCATCGCCGACACCCGCGTGGCGTCGGCGGGCTGCCCGTAGGACTGCAGCCCGACCGCGTAGAAGCCGTCGTCCGTCTGAGCGAACACCGGACCGCCCGAGTCACCGTGGTCGGCGATGCCGCGGAAACTGAGGATCCCGTTGTCGTCGACGCCCAAATACTCGCCGCACGACAAACCGGTGCGGAAACCCAGCCGGCAAATCCTCGGCTTGTTCTCCTCCAACCACGACACGTCGCGCCACCCCTTCAACGGAGCGTCGAACGGGAACGTCTGAACGTGCGGCCGAGCGCGGGTGATGTCGATCAACCCGTAATCCGCGCCGCCGGCCGTCAGAAACTCCGACTCCACCATGGAACCGATGTACGTCGATGACCCGTCTTCGTCCACGATGGAGAACTGGTCGTCCTCCTCACCGCAATGCCCGGCGGTCAACACGAAGTCCCGATTGTCCGTCGACACGACGTACCCCACCGAGCAACTCGACTCGTCGGTGTCGTTGACGATGATGCCGCCCGGAACGACGGCCCCCGGCATCGACAGGAATTGCCATTCCTCGCTGTCGTGGAAGATCGCGGAATCGTCGTCCGCGTCCGGGATGTCGGACTCGGGAATGTCCGCCCCGTCCTCCGAGTCGATGTTCGCCGAGTCCTCCGCGTCGCCGCTGCCCGAACCCGCGTCCCCGTCGGGCACGGCCTCCGTGGTCACGCCCGCCTGGTCGACCCCGGGGTCACCGTCGGAGTTCGCCGAATCATCCCCGGCGGAAAAGGCCAGCGCCGCGGCCCCCGCCAACGCCACCACCACGGCTGCTGCGGCGGCTCCGATCGCGACCTTCTTGCCGCCACCGTTCTTCTGCGGAGGCGCGGGCGTCGGCGCCGGGGGCGGCGTCGGAAAGCCCTGGAAACCGGGGCCCTGAGCGCCCCCGAAACCTCCGGTCGGTCCCGGTGCGCCGAAGGAGTTGCCCCCTGCGCCGGCCCCGAAACCGCCACGGTTCACGTCACCGAAGGACCCGTTGAACCCTCCGTTGAACCTTCCGTCGTCATTCCGCGGGCCCCCGCCGAAACCATGGTTGCCATTCACGTGAACCTTTCCTTCGAAGTCGAGTCGATTCGGAACCGGACGCCGGGCGGAAAACTACTCCACCGTCACCGACTTCGCCAGGTTACGGGGCTTGTCGATGTCCTCGTTGCCGCACTGGCGCGCGATCTCCGCGGCCAGGAACTGCAGCGGGATCGTCGACAGCAGCGGCTGCAGCAGCGTCGACGACTCCGGAATCTCGATGAGGTAATTCGCGAACGGGCGGACCTTCTCGTCGCCCTTCTCCGCGATCACGATCGTCTTGGCGCCGCGGGCGCGGATCTCCTGGATGTTCGACACGATCTTCGAGTGCAGCACCGCACGGCCCTTCGGCGACGGCACCACCACGACCACCGGCAGATCCTCCTCGATCAGGGCGATCGGACCGTGCTTCAGTTCGCCGGCCGGGAAACCCTCGGCGTGGATGTACGCCAGTTCCTTCAGCTTCAGCGCACCCTCCAGCGCCACCGGGAAGCCGACGTGGCGGCCCAGGAACAGCATCGTCGGGATCGCGCCGAGCTCGCGGGCGATGTCGTAGACCTGCTCCTGCATCGCCACGACCTGCGCGATCTTGTCCGGGATGGACTCCAGCTCGCGGTACTCGCGGGTGACCTCGTCGGGGTACTTCGTGCCGCGGGCCTGCGCCAGCGCCAGGCCGACGATGTAGTTCGCGGCGACCTGCGCCAGGAAGGACTTCGTGGCGGCGACGCCGATCTCCGGACCGGCGTGGGTGTACAGCACCGCGTCGGACTCGCGGGGGATCTGCGCGCCGTTGGTGTTGCACACCGCCAGCACGCGGGCGCCCTGCGACTTCGCGTGGCGCACGGCCTCCAGCGTGTCGGCGGTCTCGCCGGACTGCGAAATGGCCACCACCAGCGTCTGCCGATCCAGGACCGGGTCACGGTAGCGGAACTCCGAGGCGACCTCGATCTCCACCGGAATGCGCACCCAATGCTCGATGGCGTACTTGGCCAGCAGGCCCGAGTGGTACGCCGTGCCGCAGGCGACGACGAAGACCTTCTCGATGTCCCGCAGATCCTGGTCCGTCATGCGCTGCTCGTCGAGGACGACGCGGCCGTCGACCAGGTGGCCGGCCAGGGTGTCGCGGACGGCACCGGGCTGCTCGTGGATCTCCTTGATCATGAAGGAGTCGTAGCCGCCCTTCTCCGCGGCGGCGAGGTCCCAGTCGATGGTGAACGGGCGGCCGGACTGCTCCGTGCCGTCGAAACCCATGATCCTGTAGTCGTCGGCGGTGATGACCACGACGTTGTCCTGGCCCAGTTCCACGGCCTCCTTGGTGTGGGCGATGAACGCCGCCACGTCGGAGCCGAGGTACATGCCGTCGCCGCCCACGCCCACGATCAGCGGGGTGGAGCGGCGGGCCGCGATGATGCGGTCCGCGTGGGCGGCGTGGGGGAACAGCAGGGTGAACGCGCCCTCGAGGCGGTTCAGCACCGCCAGGGCGGAGGCCTCGAAATCACCGGCGGTGCCGGACTCGTCCTCGCCGTTGTAGGCGCGGGCCAGCAGGTGGCAGGCGACCTCGGAGTCGGTGTCGGACTTCAGCTCGACGCCGGCGGCCTCCAGTTCGGCGCGCAGCGGGGCGAAGTTTTCGATGATGCCGTTGTGGACGATGGCGACCTTGCCGTCGTAGGAGACGTGCGGGTGCGCGTTGGCGTCGGTCGGGCGGCCGTGCGTGGCCCACCGGGTGTGGCCGATGCAGGCCTCACCGGCGAAACGGTCGCGCCCGGCGGCGTCGAGCTCGTTTTCCAGGTTGGCGAGCTTGCCGGCCTTCTTCTCCACGTTGACGCCGCCGGCACCGTCGAGGACGGCGATTCCCGCCGAGTCGTAGCCCCGGTATTCCATCCGTCGCAGCGCCTCGACCGCGATGTCGAGCGCCGGCTGCCGTCCCACGTATCCAACGATTCCGCACATGCCGTACAGAATAACCGTGCCCGGCCCCGTTGCCCGCATCGAAAAAGAGGGATATTCCGGTCGGCGTTTCCGACGCCGCCGCACATGGGCCCATCCATTGCCGATATGCTGGCCACGTGGCTGAGAACCTGAAGACCCTCGTCTCCAATCTGTCGAAGCGCGGTCCGCACCGCGTCCTCGTCGGCGATCTCGCCTACGTCGGGTTGCCCGGCGTGGTGTACACGCCGGCGAAGGGCAAGGGCGTCCCCGGCATCGCCTTCGGTCATGACTGGCGTTCGCCGGTCGACGATTACCACGCGACCTTGCGTCATCTGGCGTCGTGGGGCATCGCGGTGGCCGCGCCGAACACCGAGACCGGGTTCGTGGCGGATCACCGGGGCCTGGCCAATGACCTGGAGTCGGCGTTGCAGATCCTCGGCGGCGTCCTCTTGGGCGAGGGCGAGGTGCGGGTGTCTCCGGCGAAGCTGGGCTTGGCCGGCCACGGCATGGGTGCGGGCGCGGCGGTGCTGGCTGCGGCGGGCCGCGAGAACATTCGGTCCGTGTCGTGCGTGTTCCCGGCGGACACGTCTCCGTCGGCGGAGGCGGCGGCGACGAACGTGCATTGCCCGGGTCTGGTGCTCGGCCCCGGCGAGAATCAGTGGCTGGATCGGGGCAACCCGAAGCGTCTGGCCGCGAATTGGGCCGGTGACGTCATTTTCCGCGAGGTCGACGGCGCCGAGCAGGCCGATTTCTCCGAAACTCCCCTGTCTCGCCGTCTGCTGGGCTTTTCCAAGTCGAGCGTGAAGCAGCAGGAGATCACACGCGCCGCCCTGACCGGGTACATTCTGGCCACGGTCGGCGGGGAGAAGAAGTACTCCGCCTTCACCGAGCCGGACCTGAAGATGAAGGGCGTCACCAACCGCAGCATGGAGTGGTTGCGCGATCAGTTGCCGGAGACCGAGTACGTGCCGCTGCCGGGCGAGCCCCGTTCCTAGCGTTTTTGTTTGCGCCGCCGTCCGGTTTTTCCGGGCGGCGGTTTTCTTTTCGTCGTTGCTTTGCGACGCCCGCCGGTTTCCGTCAGCCGCCCTTGTTGAGGATCGACTGCACCGGACCGCCCGCCGCCCGCACCCGGCGGGGTTGCGCATCGGCTTTCCCCTCGACTCCGGGGTGGCGTCCGTCCGTCGCGGAGGCGGTGCCATTCGATCGGTGTCGTCGATTGAGTTCCGCCAGCGCGTCTTTCGCCCTGCGTAATTCGGATTCGAACGTCGCCCGGTGGGCGGCGACGGTGTCGCGGTAACGCTGCATGGCGGCGTCGTACCGGGCCCACTGCAGCGGGTCCATGCCCGCCGGTGCATCCATCACGCCCACCCTCCCGCCGACGGCGCATGCACCGTGCCGGCAGCGGCGGCGGCCGGTTCCTCGGGCGCGGGGTCCGCAGGCGAGGGGGCGGCCGGAGCCTGCACCGGTGACGTCGGCGCAGTCGGCTCCGGCACCTGCTCCGGCGCCGGTTCCGGTGCGGGGTCGGGTGCCTGCTCACCGCCACCGCCGTACATGTGCTCCAGCTTTCCGGCCGGTGGCGGCGGCTCCCAGGGCTCGGGCTCAGGCTCGGGCTCGGGTTCCGGCTCCGGCGCCGGCTCGGGCTCGGGTTCGGGTTCGACGCACTCGACCGGCTCCAACTCCGGCTCGGGTTCGACGCATTCCACCGGTTCGGGCTCGCGCTCGGGCTCGACGCATTCCGCCGGTTCCGGGTTCGCTCCGGGCTCGACGCACTCCGCGGGCAGGCACAGGTCGAGCATCCCTCCCGCGTTCACCGCCACCGAGATGCCGCCGACGACCGCGCCGGTGATCTGCGCGGCGATCGCACCCGCCGCACCGGCCACCGCCTCCACGGACGCGGACGGCCCGGCAGAAACAGCGGGCACCGTCGACGCAGCCGGAACGGTCGGCGCGACCGGCTCACGGTCGACGACGACGTCGGGGCATTCCGGCACGGGCGCCGCGTCCGATTCCGCGACGCATGCCTCGACGTCGGCGATGGCGCAGTCGAGGATCTCGCCGACGCAGACGTCGCGGGCGGCGATGATCCCGTTGAGGCAGCCGACCAACGCACCCGACACCTGGGCGGCCACCTGCGCCGCCGCCGGACCCGCACCCGGCAGTCCGGCCGTCGCCTCGCACCCGCCGATCACCGCTCCGGCCGCATCGATCGCACCGCACATCGACGCATCGGCCGCCGCCGCTACCGTCGCAGCCGCCCCTCCCGCGCACAGCATGCCGAACCCCGCCCCCGCAGCCGAGGCCCACTGCCCGAGGCACGCGGCGTCGGCCCCGGCGACGGCACCGGCCATCGCGTCGGCGGCCGCGCCGCCCAGGCCCGCGAAATCCACCGCCCCGTTGCCCGCCGCCTCGGCGCACCCCAGGTTCACGCCTTCGGCCACCGCCGCAAACGCACCCGGGTCCAATCCGTCAACGGCCGCCGCAGCCAGCGACGCCTCGGGCACCGCCGCCGGAGCCACCGGCGGCGCGCCATAGGGCACCGCGCACGCGTCGGCCGCGCCGAGCACCGCCCCCAATCCCGTCACTCCGGTGCTGATGAACTCCCCGTTCACGCCGAATCCCCTCCCGTCACGTCGATCCGGCCGACGGCATCGCGGACCGCACCATCGACGTCGGCCAACGCGCCGAACTGCCCGGCCACCGCAGGCGCGTACTCCCCCAACGTCCCGTGCGCCCGGCGGCCACGCCCGCGCATCGCCTCCACGGCGATCTCCAGGCGCACGCCCCGATCGACGAACGCCGCCCCCGCGGCAATCGGCGCGAACCCGGGCACCGCGGCCCACCGTCCGTCACCGTCGACCGCCCGCCCGGAAACGTCGGCGGCCACACGCGCCACCTCGTCCCCCGACATCCGCATGTCATCCCCGCCCGCAATCACGGTATTCCCCCTTCTGTTGCCGCATCATCCGCGGAAAACTTTCCCTGACACCCCGTTTAGACGCGTCCCGACGCCCATCGGTTCCATCCGATTTGCCCGCCGCCCCGGTCCGGGGGTGGCGCCCCGCTCTCGTCACCGGCCCACCAAGAAAAGCGTGACGACGCCCCGCCAACACGCGGGACGTCGTCAAGCAAAAAGGAAAGGGGAAAGCTACACCGCCGCAACCACCGCCGCGAGCTCACCGGCGATGCGACGCGCGGTCTCGGCATCCGGGGCCTCCACCATGACGCGGAACAGCTCCTCCGTGCCCGACGCACGCAACAGCACGCGACCCGTGTCGCCGAGCTGCTCCTCCGCGCGGGCGATGGCCTCCTTCACCGCCGGAGCATCGGAGATGGCCGCCTTGTCCGCCACCGGCACGTTGATCAGGGTCTGCGGCAGCACCTTCATCACCGACGCCAACTCCGCCAGCGACTTGCCCGTCTTCGCCATCCGCGCCATCAGGTACAGGCCCGTCAGCGTGCCGTCGCCCGTCGTCGCGAAATCCGGGATGACCAGATGGCCCGACTGCTCGCCGCCCAGCGAGTACCCGCCCGCGTTGAGATCCGCCAGCACATACCGGTCGCCGACCTTCGTGGTGCGCATCTCGATGCCGTTGTCCCGCATCGCCAGCTTCAGGCCCAGATTCGACATCACCGTGGCCACCAACGTGTTGTGGTGCAGCAGACCCTGCTCCTTCATGGCCACCGCCAACACCGCCATGATCTGGTCGCCGTCGACGACGTTGCCCTCGGAATCGACCGCCAGGCACCGGTCCGCGTCACCGTCATGGGCCAGCCCCAGGTCGGCGCCGTGCTCCAGCACCGCCTTCTGCAGCACGTCGATGTGCGTCGAACCGCAACCGTCGTTGATGTTGTACGAATTCGGCGAATTGTGGATGGCCACCACATCCGCGCCCGCGGCCGCATACGCCAGCGGGGCGGCCTCGGAGGCGGCGCCGTTGGCGCAGTCGACCACCACGCGAATGCCGTCGATCTTCGCCGGAACCGCCTTGGCCAAGTGGAACAGGTAGCGGTCCAGGCCGTCGGTGGCCTCCTCGATGACGCGGCCGACGCCGGTGCCCGTCGGGCCGCCGTCCTCAAGGTTCAGCAGCGCGTGCTCGATCTCCTTCTCCACCGTGTCGTCGAGCTTCGTGCCGCCGGCCGCGAAGAACTTGATGCCGTTGTCGGGCATCGGGTTGTGCGACGCGGAGATCATCACGCCCATGTCGGCGCCGTAGTCGTCCGTCAGGAACGCCACCGCCGGCGTCGGCAGCACGCCCACGCGCAGCACGTCGACCCCCTTCGACGCCATGCCCGCCGCCATCGCCGCGGCGAGCATCTCGCCGGACACCCGCGGGTCACGGCCGATGATCGCGGTCGGACGACGCTTGCCCGGGTTCGCCCCGCGCGTCAGGACGGTGGCGGCCGCGGCCCCCAGTTTCATCGCCAAAGGCGCGGTGAGGGTCTCGTTCGCGAGTCCGCGGACACCGTCGGTGCCGAAAAGACGGGCCATGTCAGATGCAACTCCTGATCGTCGGGTGCCGGCCGCCGGGTCGCGGGGCCGTTTTCCGTATCCCGACATTGTGCCACCCGTCGGACACGTCGTCGACGCCAACCCGGCGCAAACCCGGGTGATGCGACGAAAACGCCCCACCTCGGGTCGAACCCGGGATGGGGCGTTTCGTGAAAAGCGCGGGCGGGCCCTGCCCGGCGCGATGCGGCACCGTGGCCTCCCGCTGCGTTGCGGGCCACCGGCGAACCGGCGGCACCGCGGAAGCGAACGCTTCGGTTTAGCGCTTCGAGTACTGCGGCGCGCGGCGGGCCTTGTGCAGACCGGCCTTCTTGCGCTCGACGGCGCGGGCGTCGCGGGTGAGGAAGCCGGCCTTCTTCAGCTGGCCGCGCTCCTCCGGGTTGTACTCGTTGAGGGCGCGGGCGATGGCCAGACGCAGGGCGCCGGCCTGGCCGGACGGGCCGCCGCCGTTGATGTTGGCGGCGATGTCGAACTGGTTCTCGCGCTCGAGCAGGACCAGCGGGTCCTTGATCTCCTGCTGGTGCAGCTTGTTCGGGAAGTAGTCCTCGATGTCGCGGCCGTTGCAGGTGATCTTGCCGGTGCCGGCGGTCAGGTTGACGCGGGCGACGGCGCGCTTGCGGCGACCGACGGTCTGGATCGGGCGATCCAGGGCGGCGGGCTCGGCGACGACGACGTCCTCGACCTCGGCGGTCTCATCGACGAGCGAGTCGCCGATGGTGGAGGTGAAGTCCTCGGTGGCGGCCTCGGCGGCAGCCTGAACGTCGTCGTAGGTGGCCTCGGTGTTGTCGACCTGGGCCTCGTTGGTGTCCTGGGGGTTGGTCACTGCGCCACCGCCTTGATCTCGTAGTTCTCGGGCTTCTGGCCGGCGAAGGGGTGCTCCGCACCGGCGTAGACGTGAAGCTTCTTGATGGACTGACGCGACAGCTTGTTGTGCGGCATCATGCCCTCGATGGCCTCGGCGATGACGCGCTCGGGGTGCACCTCGAGGGAGCGGCCGAGGGTCATCGACTTCAGGCCACCCGGGAAGCCGGAGTGGCGGTAGCGCATCTCGCGGTCCCGCTTGTTGGAGGAGATGTGGACCTTGTCGGCGTTGATCACGATGACGTGGTCGCCGCAGTCGACGTTGGGGGCGAAGTAGGGCTTGCCCTTGCCGCGCAGCAGGTCGGCGGCGTGGGTGGCGAGGCGACCGAGCACGACGTCAGTGGCGTCGATGACGTACCACTTGCGCTCGATGTCACCGTCCTTGGGGTGGAAAGTAGGCAACATGACTCCTTACGGGTCCGTGTGATTCTGCCGGCCGGCGCGCACCGCGTACCCTGCCCCCGGCGGCCGGTGGAGACCCGGGGGTGTCGCTTCCCGTTTTTGCTTGACGACGACCCGCCTGCGGGCGTGCGTCGTCGTGCGTGCGGGAAGAGTGGTGCACACAGGCGTTTCAGCCTACCGGTGCGGGCCGCCCAGACCAAAACGCGACGGCCGATGCGCCCTGCCCCGGTGAGGGGAGGGTGCATCGGCCGTCGTCAAGCACCGCCCGGCGCGCGCCGGGGCCGGTGTGTTCGGTGCAATCGATGGAAGTGGTCTGGTGCGCCGGTCAGCCCCAGCTGGCGGCGGCGCGTCGGTTGATGTCGGACATGCGGTCGTTGCCCTCTTCGACGGTGCGGGCGATGGTCTCGAGGATCTGGTTGAGCTCCTCGGCGGACTCGTCCCACGCGCGCTGGGCGTCTTCGTAGGCGATGGCGGACTCGCCCTCCCACGTCGCGGTCATCGGCGCGATGCGGGTCTTCAGGTCGCCGAGCAGGGTCTGGATGTGCCCGGACGTGGTGCGGATGTCGGCGGCGCCGGTGGCGATGGAGCCGAACTGGTAGCGGATGGTGTCGGTCATGTGGTCCCCCTCTGTGTGATTGTCGTGCGATGTCCGGCCGTGCGTTTGCGGCCGTGCGTTCATGGCCCTTACAGGTTCAGCAGGCCGCCGCCGGCGGCGCCGACGCGGTTGAAGTCCGCCGCGCCGGTCTCCTCGCCCTCGTCGAAGCTGGCGGCGTTGTCGCGGATGTTCTGGGCGATGTCGGAAAGCGCGCCCGACAGCTTGGCCGCGGCCTCGTCCCACCGGACCATGACGTCGTCGAAGGCCAGCTTGGCCTGGCCCTTCCAATCCCCCGCCAATCCGTCGACGACGCCGCGCAGCCGCGCCAGCTCTCCGGACACTTCCTGGTTCACCCCGTCGACGTCGCCCGCCGTCGTGGTCATCGTGCTGGACTCGGTGGTGAAGATCCCGCCGGTCATGTCATTCCCCCTCATGTTGGATGCTCGATGTATCTCGTGTTCCCGGTCGGCCGGGATCCCGTCCCCGGCCGCCACATGATTGGACGCGCCCCGCGCCCGATCGGTTCCATCTTTTTTTCCGCCCCTCCCCCTGCCCCACCCCCGTCACCGCAGTCGCGGCAGGCCCGTCAACTTCTGATCCGCAGTCCGATCACCTCCTGCTCCGCAGCCCGCTTCCGCAGTCCGGTCACTCGGCCCGGACCACGGCGGCGGTGCGCAGCGCCTGGCCGCACACGGGACGGAGCTGTGGAATGGTCGCTCCCCGGAATTGGCAGCCGACCGACACCTGCCATCCGTCGACGAGCCGGTGCTGCCACAGCACCACGGATCCCGCGTCGGGGCGTTCCTCGTGGACGACGACGTCGAGGCCCTCGATGGCCTCCCGCCGGACGCGATCCATCGTGGGATCGCCCGCCGCGTGGGCGGTCAGGCCCGCGGCGAGCCCGTCGGCGTCCATGCCCCAGGCGACTTCGCCGGCGGTGACCAGAATCCGCATCGGTCCCCCGTCGACGAGGACCAGCGCGTCGGCGGTGGCCCGTTCATCGATGCGCCACCGATCGGGCAGTTCGACGCGCACGCCCTTGCCCTCCAATTCATGGGCGGCGGCTACCTCGGGCCCGTCCGGCACGGTTGAGCCGCCGCCGGATCCGGGGCGGGCCGGCGGGTTGTCCGGTCCGGAATCCCCGGAATCGACCACGCCGTCCGGCCCGCGGCCCCCTCCCGCATCGGCGGCCGCGGCGACCATGGCCTCATCCTGCAATGCCCCGCCAACGGGGCCGTCGAGGATGAGGACGATCACCGCCGCCGCGACCAGACACGCCACCGCGCCCACGGCCACCGCCGGCGCCGCATGCAGCCGGCTCCGGGGCCTGCGCCGCGCGGACTCCTGTGCCCGGGCCCGGCGACGCAGCGCCGCGATGTCCAGACCTCCCGACCGCGCCTCCGGTTCCATCGCACCGGATGTCCCGTGCCGCAGCTCCCGGTCGGGCCCGTCTCGCCGCTCCTCTTCGGTCCCGGATGGTTCGACCACGGCCGGTTCCGCACCCGCCGGTTCCGCCCCGGCCCGTTCGACATCGGAGTGGAGCGCGTGACGACGGCCGGCCGCGGCACCCGCATCCGCGCGGGACAGTGCGCCGCCGAGGAGCTCCACCGGAACCGGAAACGCCAGCCAACCCCGGCGGCGCATGTCGGCGATGAGCCGGTCGTCGCCGGACGCGACGATGAATTCGACGTCACCGTCATCCGGGACCCGGTCGCCGCCGTCGGCGCCGTCGGCCCCGTCGGCGTCGGCGAGCAACTCGGCGACCAGATCGCGGATGATCTCGAGCGCGTCGCCGCCGCGAAACGACAACCGGCCGTCGGCCAATCCCGCGTCGAAGTCGAGGCGGGACACGCAGATGCGGCCGGGCTCGACCTCCACGAGGAAACTGTGGCCGACGGCCGGGCGCTCCAGGCCCATCAATTCCGTGGCCAGATCCCCGATCCGGGGATCGGCGCCGCGGCGCACCAGCTCCCCGGCGAAAAGCTCGCGCCTGCGCCCGCCCCAGTACGACGGGGTGATGACGACCTGCGGGACCGCCCCGAACCCGTCGATCAACGCCGCATCGCCCTCGGGACCGCAGGCGGCCGGGCCCCATGCGTGGAGCACCGCCGGGCCGGGTGCGCGGTCAGTCGTCGCCGCCATCGGGCGTCACCTCCTCGTTTCGATCGCCGCCGGGGTGTGCCCCTCCGGGCTCCGGCGGCAGGGCCACCTGCACCACCCGCGGCGGTTTGCCGTGCTCGACCCACGTACCCCGACCGGGCGGCCGTTGACGCAGGGCCACGCCCATCAACGGACCGTCGTCGCGGGAACCGTCGAGCACCAGGCCCGTCGCCCCCTGGTCCTTCGCCGCGCCGAGCACCGGATCATGCAACGACCGCGTGGCCGCACCGGTGCGGCGGGCCAACACCATGTGCAGGCCGATGTCGGCGGCATGCGGGATGAACTCTCCGAGCACCGTCAACGGCGATCCTCGCGAACCGGACACGAGGTCGTAATCGTCGACGACGACCGCGATGTCGGGCCCCGTCCACCAATCCCGTGCCCGCAGGCGCTCCGGGGTGACGTCCGGCCCCGGCAGCCGCCCACGCAGCGCCTCGGCCAATTCCACGACCATCGGTTCGGCCACCGCCGGCGAGCCCGCGTACCCGGCCAGCCGATCGGCGGGCACCGCGTCGATCAGGCCCCGCCGATAGTCGATGACCAGGAACTTCAACCGCGGCCGGGTGTGCAGCAAGCCGGCGATCATCGTCCGCAGCGCGGTGGTGCGCCCCGACCCCGCCGAACCGAAGATCAGCAGGTGGCGATCCCGGTCGGCGTCGAAAAGCACCGGCGCCAGGGCACTTTCATCCAGGCCCACGGCCGCCGCCCCACCGGCCACGGCCGGGGCGATCTCGGCCCATTCCACGCGCGCGGGCAGCATCTTCAGGGCAGGTACCCGCTCATCCCCGCGGGCCCGGCACACGGCGGCCACCTCGGCGATGTCCGAGGACCCGGAATCGGCGACGAGCACGCCGCACCCGTCCGGCGACAGCCCGCGCCCCGGCGCATCCGGCACGAGTTTGGCGGCCTTGCGGTCGATGACCGAGTCGATGGCCTCGGCTTGCCGCAGTTCGATGCGGGTGCCCAGCAGATCGCGCACCGCCGGGCGCAACTCCGTCCACCGGTGCGCGGTCACCGCGACGTGCACGCCGACGGCCAACCCGTCCGACAGGATCGACTGCACCAGATCGCCCAACGCCTGATGCTCCTGCCGCAGCGCCGGCCAGCCGTCGATGACCAGCAGCACGTCCGGTTCGCCGTCGGCCCGGGCGTCGGCGATGGTGTGCCAGCCCCGCGCCCGGTGCCGTTCCTCGCGTGCGGCCACCTCGGCCGACACCGCCGACACGACGCGGTTGAGCTTGTCGACGTCGCCGCGGTGCGTCACCGACGCCACGTGCGGCAGGCCCGCGAGGTCCGCCAAACCGCCCGCACCGTAATCGATGACATGGACGTGCAACTGCGTCGGCCGCGTCGTCAGCGCCAGCGACGCCACCAACGTGCGCACCGCCGTCGACTTGCCCGACCTCGGTGCGCCGACGATCGCCGCATGCCCGCCCGGCCCCGACAGGTCCACGGTGAACGGATCCTGCCGCTGCTCCAGCGGCCGGTCGACGAGCCCGATCGACGCGGTCAGCGCCGGCAGCGTCGAATCCACCGCATCGGCCAACGCCGTCCGCGCAGGCAGCGGCGGCAACCACACCCGATGGGCCGAGTGCCGGTGCCCGGCCATCGCGGCGACGGTGGCCTCCAAAACGGTGCGCGACGGCTCTGCCCCCGACGCCGATTGGTATGCGTCGTCACGCGGCGAACCCTCCTCGACGACCTGCCCGCCTGCGGCGGTGAACGCCGCCACCCGCCCGGCCGAGGCGACGCCGGCACCATGCCGCCCGCCCGCGGAATCGGCGGGCACCGGCCCCGACACGTACGCCGAATGGAAACGCACCGGGGCGCCGGCGTCGGTCTTGAGGAAACCCGCGCCCGGCGTCGCCGGCAGATGATGGGCGTCCGGGACGCCGAGGACGCTGCGGGACTCGGCGGCCGAGAAAGTCTTCAACCCCACCCGGTAGGACAGGTGACTGTCGAGGCCGCGCAACCGCCCCTCCTCCAACCGCTGGCTCGCCAGCAGCAGATGCATGTGCAGCGACCGGCCCAAACGGCCCACCGCGACGAACAACTCGGCGAACTCCGGACGGTGCCCCAGCAACTCCGAAAACTCGTCGACGACGATCACCAACGCCGGCAGCGGCGCCAAATCCGTACGTCCCGCCCGGCGCGCGGCCTCGTACTCCGCCACGCCCGGAAAATTGCCCGAGGCGCGCAGCAGCTCCTGTCGGCGGGTCATCTCGCCGCGGATGGCGTCCTGCATGCGGTCCACGAGGATCAGCTCGTCGGCCAGGTTCGTGATCACCGCCGACACGTGCGGCAACCCCTCCACCCCGAGGAACGTCGCACCGCCCTTGAAGTCGACGAGCACCAGATTGAGCTGATCGGGACCATGCGTGGCCGCCAACGCGAGGACCGCGGATTTCAAAAACTCCGACTTACCCGAACCCGTGGCTCCGATGCACAGGCCATGCGGGCCGACGCCGCCCTCCGCCGATTCCTTCAGGTCCAGGTGCAGCACCGACCCGTCGGCGCCGACCCCCACGGGAATGCGCAGACGCTCCCGCCCCAGCCGTTCCCGGAACACCAGGTCGGCAGGCGGCGGCGCAAGGTCCAGCTCCGCCAACACGGGGTCGCGATGCGCCCGGTCATCGCCGCCGACCCGGGTGGGGGCGTGCCGGGCCAGACGCCGGGCCAGCGCCTCCGCCGCACCGGGGCCGAGGGCGTCGGCGGCGGCGATGTCCTCCTCGCCGGCCGCGGTCGTCGCCCGCACCCGCCCATCGACGACCGTCAGCGCCAACCCCGAGGCCACGGCCATGTCCATCGTCGGACTCGCCGCCGTGGCCGGGCCCGGAACCGGCGCGGCGATGACGCACACGGTGCTCTCCCCCGCGGTTTCGGCGCCGAGCAGCCCCTCCAGCTGCGCCGGTTCCCGATCCAGGTCCCGGCCATCGGCGACGACCACGATCAACGGCGCCTCGACGTCGGCGAGGAGTTCGACGAGGCCCGGCACCGTCGACGCCCGCAACCTCGCCGGCCCCGACGCATCCGCCCGGTGCGGGTGGGCGTTGTGCGGCAGCCACTTCACCCACTCCCACTCCGGGCCGACGCCGACGACCGCGATGGCCAGATCCTCCGGATGATGCGCCGCCGCCAACTGGGCGACCATCGCCCGCACCAACGCCACCGATTCGTCCCCGTCACCGCCCACCGCGATGAGGGGAAACACCCCGACGTCGACGGCGACCGGAAGATCCGGCACCGACCGCGCCGAACGCACCACGTGCCGCAACGCCACCGCAGACACGGGGTCGAGTTTCTCCGGGGCGGTCACCGTCGGCGGGGTCACCGGCGTCGCCGGGGCATGTGGCCCGGTGCCGATGCGCACCGCACCGAAATCACCGTCCTCCGGCGACCGCTCCCACATCCGCCACGTCCCCGCCAGCGTCCACGCATCCGCCGGATCCGGGTGAACGTGGACCAGGCTGGCCCGCTGCATACCCACCGCATCGGCCACCGCCCGCCGCACGCTGGCCAGGTGCCGCTGGTAGTCGCGCCGGGCCGGCCCCACGTCCGCCGCCGCCGATGCGCCGCCGGCCATCATGCCCAACGTCGACACCACCATGAGCAGCGGAAACATGAAGGTGATCGGGTTACGAGCAGATCCCGACACCACCATCACGGCGACCATGCCCACCACCGCGACGAGCATCACCACAGGCAACAGCGCCCGCATCAACGGCACGGGCTTCGGCTCCGGAGCCTCCGGCGGCGCATCGGGCCTAATGTCCCCCGGCCGCGGCACCGGCCCCGGCACCCGCGGGGCGCGCCCCGACACCATGCCCTCCGAATCCGGCGCCGTCGCCACCGCCGCCACCGGCCCCGCCGCCGCTGCGGCGGTGCCGTCGGTCGTCGTCACGCGCGAACGCGCATCCCCCATCGTCGAAACCCCTCCCCCGAGTACGCCGGCCGTTCGGCTGGACGCGACGCAGAGCATAAGCCACCCTGAGAGGACGCGCCCGGCCAACGGGGGAACGGGTGCAACGACATGCGGTGGTGCGCGCCACCGCGGGCGGGGGAAAACCATGACACTGACGTCGTCGATGCTGCGGCTGCGAATCGACTTCATGCCCGGCGACGGGCCGACGCGACGCGCGGACCTGCTCGTCCCCGCGGACGCACCGGTGGCCACGGTGCTGCCGGAACTGATCGACGCCTTCGGGGCCACGGCCGCGCCGGGCGCGTCATGGCGGGTGCGGCTGCCGGACGGGTCCATCGCCGATTCCGAAACCGGACTCGCCGAGGCGGGGGTTCGCGACGGCGACAGGCTCGTGGTCGTGGATGATCCGGGGCCGGCGCCGCCGCCGATGGTCATCGACGTCGCCGACGTGCTCGCCGACGACGCACCCGGGACGGGGGTCGTCGATGCCGCGGTGGGGCCGGTGATCGCCGCGGCGGCCACCGTCGTCGCGGCGATCGGCGTGCTGGCGATGTCCCCTCACGACGCGGTCCTCGGCGCCGGGGTCGCCGGGGCCCTCGCCCTGTCCGCGGCGGGTGGTCTGCGCATCGCCATGCGCCGGGGCGGGGGCGCCGCCGCCGTGTCGTTCCTCGCCTGTCAGACCCTGGTCTGCGCCGCCCTCGGCGGTACCGCCCTGACCGGCATCCGCGCCGCCGATGCCGGGGTCGATTGGCGTTTCACCGCCGGGCTCGTCCCCGGGGCGGCGGTGTCGTCGCTGGCGCTGCTGATGCTCCGGCCCGCCCGGCGCGACATCGCGGCAGCGTTGACCGCCGTCGGCGCGGGCGGGGCGACGCTGGCCCTGGGCGCC
>NZ_KV787147.1:0-7888 GCF_001807025.1 Corynebacterium sp. HMSC11E11
ACTCCCCCACCCGGGCACTCCCCCACCCGGGCGACCCGACATCGCGGACGGACGGAGATTCGGCGGGCGTCGTCAAGCAAGAACCGAACCGTCAGACAAGCAACCCCAGCAGCAGCACCGACACCAGGCCAACGACCGACAGGATGGTCTCCATCAACGACCACGTCTTCAACGTCTGCGGCACCGTCATGCCGAAATACTCCTTGACCAGCCAGAATCCCGCATCATTGACGTGCGAGAAGAACACCGACCCGGCGCCGATCGCCAACACCATCAGGGCCGTCGTCACCGGATCCAGCCCCGCCGCAATGGGCGACATGATGCCCGCGGCGGTGATCGTCGCGACGGTCGCCGACCCCGTGGCCAGGCGAATGAACACCGCAACCAACCACGCCGCCAGCAGCGGGGAAATCGCGGCCCCATCCAGCCAATCGCCGATGACGTCCGCAACACCCGACGCGACGAGCGTTTCCTTGAAACCACCGCCCGCGCCGACGATCAGCAGAATGCCCGCGATGCCGGCGAACGACGCGCCGACCAGATCGGACACCTCTTTCAGCCCACGGCCACCGCGCAAGCCCAGCACCGCCATCGCATACAGCGACGTCACCAGCAGCGCGACCAGCGGCATGCCCAGGAACATCAGCAACCCGTGGACGGCGTTGCCCTCGCCGCCGGCCCACACGGTTTCGACGAGCGTGCGCAGCAGCATCAGCACAACGGGAAGCAGAACGACGGACAGCGACACGGCGACGCCGGGCCGATGCTCCTCCGGCACGGGCTCGCCGGTGGTGAAGGTGTCGGGGGCCTCGATCGGGACCCACTTGGCCATGAACTTCGCGGACACGGGCCCCGCCAGGATCACGCAGGGCACGGCGACGATGAGGCCCAGGCCCAGCGTCACGCCCAGGTTCGCGCCGAGGGCATCGATGGCGATGAGCGGCCCGGGGTGCGGCGGCACCAGGCCGTGCAGCGCGGACAGGCCGGCCAGGGCGGGGATGCCCAGCAGGATGACGGGCTGGCGGGCGCGTTTCGCGGCGAGCATGACGACGGGGATGAGCAGGACGACGCCGACCTCGAAGAAGAGCGGGATGCCGATGATGAACGCGAGCGCCGCCATCATCCACGGCAGTTTTTGCGGCGTGGTGCGGTGCAGGAAGCCTTCGACGATGGCGTCGGCGCCGCCGGATTTCACCAGCAGCGTGCCGATGATCGCGCCCAGTGCGATGAGCACGCCGGTGCCGCCGACGGTGGAGCCGACGCCGGCGGTGAATGCGGTGAACGTGTCGGTCAGCGCGATGCCGGCGGTCAGCGCGAGCACGGCCGAGCCGAGCATCAGCGCCAGGAACGGGTGGACCTTGCCCCAGACGATCAGCGCGACGATTGCGGCGATGCCGACGAGTGCGGCGGTGATCAGCTGCGTCGGCCCGGCCGTGGTCAGCGGTTCGTCGGCGGCGAGGAGCATGGTGGCGTTCATTTATGCGTCCTTTTCGTCGGATTTGCTTTGCGACGGCGCGATCCCCGCGTAGGCGAAACCGGCGTCGACGATCTCGCGCGGGGTGCCGGCGAGGTCGACGGTTACGCCGTCTTCGTCGTCCTGCAGTTGTTCGAGGTCGGCGTATTGGCTGGGGAGGAGGGACGCGGGCATGAAGTGGCCCTTGCGGTGTGCGAGTCGCTCTTCGATGACCGATGCTTCGCCGTAGAGGTGGACGAAGACGACGCGTCCTTCTGCGCCGCGGAGGATGTCGCGGTAGGAGCGCTTGAGCGCGGAGCACGTGACGACGGTTCCGGCGCTCGTGCCCTCGGTCGCCCGGTCGGTCATCCAGTCGCGCATGGCTTCGAGCCAGGGGCGGCGATCGTCGTCGTCGAGCGGGTGCCCGGAGGCCATCTTGTCGATGTTGGCCTGCGGGTGGAATTCGTCGGCTTCCGCGTAGGGCCAGCCGGTCAGGTCGGCGGCCAGTTCGGCTGCGGTGGTCTTTCCGCATCCGCTGACGCCCATGAAAACCAAGTGGATGAACGGGTTCATGATCGAATGATATTCCCTCAAAAGGAAAAGCCATAGCGGTTTTTCCAATGCCGCATTTCATGTGGCGATTATCACTTCGATGCGTCCTTTCCGGGTGGGGCCGGTTATGTGGGGACGTGTGTGCTCGAACGGGGGCGCGCGTCTTCCGGCGCCCGATGTTTCCGGTTCTCGCCCGGGCTGCGGCCGAACGGGCTAGTTTCGCGGGCATGACCCACGCCAATGACGCACGGATTTCCACTTCGCCCGTCACCGTCGAGTACGAGCACCTCGACGGCGGCGCCAAGGTCGCGGTGGTGTCCCTGAACCGCCCCGCGAAACTCAATGGCCTGACCATGGCGATGTTGCGTGGCCTCGACGATGCGGCGAAGACGTTGCGCCGCGACCGCGATTTGCGGGGCGTGATTCTCGCGGGCGAGGGCGCGTCGTTTTGCGCGGGCCTGGATTTCGGGTCGGTGCTGAAGAAGCCGATGGACATCGTCCGGGCGTTCGCGCCGAATCCGCTGGCGGGCGATGGCACGAATCTGTTCCAGCGGGTGTGCTGGGAGTGGCGCCGGCTGCCGGTGCCGGTGATCGCGGTGGTGCAGGGGCATTGTTACGGCGGGGGGGTGCAGTTGGCGTTGGGCGCGGATTTCCGGGTGACGGCCGCGGATGCGCGTTGGTCGGTGTTGGAGGCGAAGTGGGGGCTCATTCCGGACATGTCGGGGGCGCGGACGTTGGCGGATCATGTCGGTGCGGAGCAGGCTCGTTGGTTGACGATGACCGGGCGTGAGTTGTCGGGCGCGGAGGCGGTCGAGGCCGGGTTGGCGACGGAGGCGGTTGATTCGCTTGACGACGCCAACGTGCGTGCCCGGGAGATGCTCGTCGAGTTGTTCGGTCGTTCGCCCGATCAGTTGGCGTCGACGAAGGCGTTGTTCAACAGGGCGTGGCGGTCGCCGCGGGCGACGTTCCGTGCGGAGCGTTTCGAGCAGGCCAAGTTGTTGCTCAGCGAGAATGCGGCGCGGGCGCGGGAGGCGGCGTTGAAGAAGCGGCCGCCGAATTTCGTTCGCCGGGGGACGTGGGCGTTCAGGGGCTGATTCGCTGGGCGTTCGCCCCGGAGCGGCCAGGTGCCGCTGCGTTAGTCGATGTCGCGGTTTTCCAGGTCGCGCACGTTGGGGATCTCGTCGACGGCACGGCCGGAGTCGAGCCATTCGCGGACGGCGGCGGTGGATCGGCAGTCGTCGGCGTTGTAGCGCAGGAGTTTGGCGCGGGCGTCGGCGGGGTTGAGGCCGCCTCCGGTGCCGCCGCCATCACCTGCACCGTCGACTGCCCCCGCGCCCGCGCCGATGCCGACGGCGTCGCGGTAGAAGGACAGTGATGCTTCGCCGTCGGCGTCGTCGTCGCGCCACGTGAATCCGGCCATGGGCGCCACGACTTTCAGTCCCAGTCCCGCGGGGCTGATCAGTTGGCGTTTGGTCACGCGGAACAGGTCGACCCATTCGTCGGAGGAGATGAATCGTTCGATTTCGGCGATGTCGGGCACGGCGATGATGCGGGCGGGGGCGCCGGCCTCCGTTGCATCCCCGGCGACGACGAACTCCATGCCGGCGAACCTCTTCGCCGAGTGCCGCAGCCAGTGGTTTTCTCCTTCGGCGGCCCAGCAGTAGACGCGGAAGGTGCGCCCGGCGGCGTGTGCGGCGGCCCGGCGCGCCATGAGCCATTCCCAGAAGCGGGCGAAGTTTTCGGCTTCCGCGTCTCCGCCGAGCCCGGCCGGTCCGGGTGGCGCCCAGGTCACGTGCGGGACGTATCCGTCGTCGGGCGTCCACGCGCCCCACAGGTATGCGCCGTGGCCGGGGTAGGCCTCGAGGTCGACGTCGATTTCCACGTCGGCGCGGGGTGCGCTGGTTTTCTCCACGCGCAGGGCGGCGGGTTCGCCGAAGACGGACAGCAGCGCCAGGTGCCGGTGTTCGCCGGCGCCGTCGTCGCGGGCGAGCTGGCGGATGGTGGTGATGCCGGCTTCGCGGTATTCGTCGCCCCGGTTGCCGGGCAGCAGCAGGGAGATGTCGTCGGCGGCGCGCAGTTCGTCTTCGCAGGCTTCGCGCCATCGGCAACTGCGGCATTCGCGGATTTTCCGGGGCGCCAGGGGCCATTGGCCGATGCGCCATTCGTTGCCGTCGATTTTCGGCGCGGGCGGCGACGGTTCCCCGGTTTTCGTTTCGCTTGACGACGACGTGGCCGCCTCATGGCGTTCGATCGCGTGGATGGTGGCGCGGGCTCGTCGTAAAGCGGTGCGGTACGCGGCGACGCGCGGCCCTTCGTCGACGATGACCACTCGCGTCGGGTCGGCGCCGATGCCCCCGACGAGGCCGCAGGACGCGCCGAGCCGGTGGAGCAGGGCGGCGGCCTGGCCGAGTTGGACCGCATCGGCGGCGTTGTGGCGCAGCTTCAGTTTTTCGTCGACGACGATGCTCGTGTGCAGCGGCCGACCCAGCACCCCCGGGCGGCCGAGGCGGGCGACGGGGAGGATGCGGGCGGCTTCCGTGCGGCGGCGGCGCGGCTCCAGCAGCTTGTGCGCGGCGATGATCACCGGCAGGTAGCCGTCGTCCAGGCGAACCAGCAGGTCGGGGCGGGATTCCTCGGCGATGCCGGAAAACGCGCGGTCCCCCGGCGGACGGTCGTGGCGCAGGACGGCGCCGACGATGAGGTCCGCGCCCGCCGCGATCGCCTCCAACGTCGCCAGATCCGCGTCCGGACCCGGCGCGATGACCGTCGGATCCGGCAGCCCCGCGATCACCGACGCCCGGTGATGCGCCCCCAACTCGGCGCGCCGGCGGGCGGATTCGGAATTACCCGGGCGCCGCGGCCCCGCCATGCGATCGCGGACCAGCCGGTACCGGCACCCGACCAAATCGGGCCCGGTCACCGGCTGCGGGACGGTATCCTCGGTGTTCACGATGCAACCAGGGTATCGCCCGGCGGAAACCGGGGTTAATCTGGTTGCGCGACAATTCACGCACGATTCCGCAGACTCCGAACGCAGATTAGGGATTCCATGAGCTTCTTGGGCGACTACCGCGACCGCCGCCGCGAAATGAAACTGAAGCTGAAGGCCGCCAAGGCCAAGGCCAAGGAGGACGCGAAGCACGAGGCGAAGCTGAAGGACAAGGCCTACCGCGATGGCCGCAAGGCCGCCGAAGCCGAACGCAAGCGCAACGCGAAGGACGCGAAGAAGGAAGCCAAGCGCAACGCGAAGCTGGACAAGCGTGCGGCGAAGCGGGCCGAGAAGATCCGCAAGGCCGGCTGGAAGGACGAGCAGAAGGCCCTCAAGGCCAAGCACAAGCACCAGGAGAACGTTGCGGCGAAGATCCTGGAGCAACAGCGCAACCAGGGCCTGACCCGCGAGAAGGCGAAGGGGTGGGTCGGCGCGGCGCGCCTGCTGGTCCCGGTGGCGCTGCCCCTCGGTTACCGGCTGATGACGTTCGTGCAGAACCGCGGCCAGGACGCCGCCGCACGCAAGTTCGGCGTGACCGGTGACGCGGTGGCCCGCCACCACGGCTACGGCGCTCCGCTGCGCGCCCGCGTCGAGGGCATCCGCGGGTCGCTGGATCGTCTGGAGAACTCCAAGGTGTCGGGCACCGTGGGCTTCATCAAGGACGCGCGCAACCGCCTGGATCTGCTGGTCGACGCCATCGAGACGGCCGAGCACATGACCCCGGACCAGCGTCGCCGCGCCCACGTGTCCATCTCCGCGGAGCTCGACGGCATCGACTCGGAGATCATGGACAAGATGGGCCTGACCGCCTAGTTCGGGTCACCTGTAGCCGGAGCTGCGGCGTCCGGCCGGGACAGCGGCGCCCGGCCGGAGCCGTGGTCGCCCGTCGGGAGCGGCGGCCACCCGTCGGGAACCGCAGGTGTACGGAAGATGAATCTTCCATGAAATCCCCCCCTCAATGGGGTACCTCGGAACCGTTACCAATTGGTGATACACCAATAGGGACAGTGTCATGTAGTTCATGACTTCCGCCCACGGCTCCTCACCCGCGTCGCCGACCCCGTCCCGCCGCACCATCCTCAAGGCCGGTGCCACCACCGCCGCGTTCGTCGGCACCTCGACCCTTGCGGGCCGATTCACCGCCTCAGCGCAGGAGGCAGCCGGGGACGCCGCCGGCGGCGGCCACAACGTCTTCCAGCATGGCGTCGCCTCCGGTGACCCGCTGCCCACCTCCGTCCTCCTGTGGACCCGCGCCACCTCCCACCCCGGCGACGTTCCGGGCGCGGAGGCCGGCACCGCCGTGAAGCTGCGCTGCGAGGTCGCCACCGACGATTCCTTCGGCACCATCGTCCTTTCCGGCGAGGCCGTCGCCGAGCCCGCCCAGGACAACACCGTCAAGCTCGACGCCACCGGCCTGCGGCCCGACACCTGGTACAGCTACCGATTCACCGTCGCGGAGGGCGACTACGCCGGCCAGGTCTCCCCGGTCGGTCGCACCCGCACCGCCCCCGACGCCAACGCGACGCCCGACAAGCTCGGCATCGCCCTGACCTCCTGCGCGAACTGGGAGGCGGGCTACTTCTCCGCGTACCGCGACATGGCGGACAACCCCGACGTCGACATCATCATGTGCGTCGGCGATTACATCTACGAGTACGAGCGCGGCGGCTACACCGGCAAGACCGGCGCCATCCGCGACCACGAGCCGCCGCACGAGATCGTCTCCCTGTCGGACTACCGCCGCCGCTACGGCCACTACCGCACCGACAAGGACCTGCAGGCCGCCCACGGCGCCAAGCCGTGGGTGGTCACCTGGGACGACCACGAGGTCGCCAACGACACCTACAAGGACGGCGCCGAGAACCACTCCCCCGAGACCGAGGGCGACTACATCGCCCGCCGCGACGCCGCCATCCAGGCCTACCTGGAGTGGCTGCCGGTGCGCGCCACCACGTTCTCCGAGGGCGGCCACCTGTACCGCGCATTCACCTACGGCACCCTGGCCGACATCACCATGCTCGACCTGCGCACCTACCGCGACAAGGCGCCCGAGTTCATCAAGATCGGCGAGACCGACGACCCGAACCGCACCATGCTCGGCTCCGAGCAGATGAACTTCCTGCTCAACCGGTGGACGAGCTCGGCCGCGACCTGGAACCTGGTGGGCAACTCCGTCATGTTCACCCAGGTGCTCATCCCGCCGCTGGACCCGCAGACCTCCGGCGCCATCACCGAGCTGCTCGGCCTGCCGCAGGACGGCGTCCCGTACAACTCCGACCAGTGGGACGGCTACGCCCACGAGCGACGCAAGCTCATCGGCGAGATGTCCGGGCGAAATCTGGACAACGTCGTGTTCCTCACCGGCGACATCCACTCGTCGTGGGCGTGCAACGTGCCCGTCACCCCGGGCCGCTACCCGGCCGACGGCATCGCCGCCGCCGAGATCGTGTGCACCTCCGTCAGTGCGTCGAACATCGACGACATCGTGAAGCTGCCGCAGCGCAACGCCATCTCCCAGACCGCCGAGCAGGCGCTGATGGCCGCCAACCCCTACGTCGAGTGGATCGAGTTCGACCACCACGGCTGGGTCAACGTGCAGGTCCGGCCCGACGAGATCCTCGCCGAGTACCGCTTCGTCGAAGACAAGACCATCCCCGACCAGCCGCTGTACACGCCGGCGGTCTACCGCGTGAAGCGCGGCGAGGGCGTCTCCCCGGCGTAAGCCCCGGACCCGCCCCGGAAGGCACCTCGGGCCCCGGACGTCGTCATCGAGACGTCCGGGGCCTTTTCGCGTGCGCATCGTCGACATTTTGGCATGACGACGAAAGCTCAATGTGGCGCCATATCATTGCTTTTCCCAGATAACCGGCTCTTCAGGATTTAGAGTGCGTTGA
>NZ_KV787148.1:0-6930 GCF_001807025.1 Corynebacterium sp. HMSC11E11
CCCGGCGCAATGCCGGGGGCCTTCGTTCACGTGGTAGCGGGGGCAGGATTCGAACCTACGACCTCTGGGTTATGAGCCCAGCGAGCTACCGAGCTGCTCCACCCCGCGTCGACTGCTTGAACACCGTAACACGGAACCGAATGATTCCATAATCACGCCGCTCGCAGCGGGTGCCGGCCACACGAGATGTTCTCTCGCCGACCAACGGGAAGTAACACTAGCACCGAGCCCCGACGCTTGGCCAATCCCCTGGTCAGCGCGGTGCACGTGCTTCACGACGACCGCCGGCGGGCACCCCGGCGAGACGATTGACCAAACGCAAAACCGGGCCGCACCGGGGAAGGAAGCCCCTCCCACGTGCGGCCCGGTCGTCGCAAAGCAACCGGCGGCGGCTACTGGCCGTTGGCCTTCTGGTAATCGGCGACCGCCTTGTCCAGATCCGCCAGCGCCTGGCCCTGGGCGGCGAAGTCACCGTTTTCCTGGGCCGTCTTCAGGCGATCGAGGATCGTGGAGATGCGGGCCGCGGCTTCGTCGCGCGCGGCCACGTCGACCTCGCGCTCGGCCTCCGGACGGGCCTTGCCGGCCTCCTCCTCCGCCGCATCGTCGTCGGTGGCCTCGTCGTCGGCGACCGCATCCTCCTCGCCACGCTCCCGCGCGACATCGCTGGAGTCGATGCCCACCTGGCGCAACGCCTCCGACACTGTCGGCGCATAACCGACCTCGCCGCGGTACGACACCAGAATGCGCAGCAGCTTCGGGAACGCCGTCTCCTGCCCCTGACGCTGCGTGTACACCGGCTCGACGTACAGGATCTCGCCATCGCCGACAGGCAGGGTCAGCAGATTGCCGTTGGTCACCACGTTGGTGCCCTCCAGCAGCGTGCGGTCCTGGGCGACCTCATCAGCGGACATCATCGTGTCCTGCGCCTGCTTCGGACCCATCGTCTGGGTGTTCGTCGGCAACGCGCGGATGGTGATGCGACCGTAGGTCTCCGGATCCGACGACACCGTCATATGCGCCGACAGGAACTCGCGCTCCAGACCACGGAAAGCGGAAATCAGCTGGAAACTCGACTTCCCCGTCTCCGGGTCCGCCGCCACCACGTAGTACGGCGGCTGCGACAGACCCTGATCCTCCGGGGCCGTCGGGTCGTTCGGCACCGACCAGAACGCGTCGTTGGTGAAGAAGATGCCCGGGTCGGACACGTGGTAGCGGGCCATCAGCTCACGCTGGACCTTGAACAGATCCTCCGGGTACCGCAGGTGATCCTGCAGCGCATCGGAAATCTCCGACTTCGGCTTCACCACATCCGGGAACACGCCCTGCCAGGCCTTGAGCACCGGATCATTCTCGTCGAACTCGTAGAGCTCGACCGTGCCGTCGTAGGCGTCGACCGTCGCCTTCACCGAGTTGCGGATGTAGCTGACCTCACTGTTGGGCAGCGGACGCGACGTGCCGTCCGGGTTCAGCGAATCCTGCGTCGCCTCCTGGAGGCTGGTGCGTTCCGAGTACGGCATCGACGCCAACGTCGTGTAGCCGTCGACGATCCACTTGATGCGGCCGTCGATGACCGCCGGGTACGTGCGGGTGTCCGTGGTCAACCACGGGGCGACCTTCTGCACGCGCTCGCGCGGATCACGCTCGTAGATGATCTTCGACTCCGGGCCGACCCGCTCCGACAGGAGGATGTTGACCTCCTGGTAGCGGGTGGCGAACACCAGACGCTCGAACAGGTTGCCCACGCTGACGCCGCCGGCGCCGTCGTAGGTGAAGTTGCGGCCGTCGGCGTCGTACTCGTAATCCGTGCCGTCGCCGGAACCGCCGACGATGGCGTAGTCCGCATCCGAGTTGGCGATGACCGGCCCGTAGTAGATGCGCGGCTGCTCCAGCTCCAGGTTCATGCCGTTCGGGTCCTCCGACTCGAACAGGTCCGCCACGGTGTACAGCGGGTAACCGCCGCGGGCCGAACCGGCCTCCGCCGCGACCTCGTCGACCCGGTTGGCCGGGGCGGCGACGAAACCGTTGCCGTGCGTGTACACGGTGTGGCGGTTGATCCAGTCATTCTGGTTGCCCTGCAGGGTCTGCGGGTTCATCTCGCGGGCGGCGACGACGAAGTCGTGCATCTCCCCGTCGACCTCGTAACGGTCGATGGACAACGACTCCGGGAAACCGTAGAAGTTCTTCAGCTGCCGCTGCTGCGTGAACGTCGGCGACAGCACCTCCGGGTCGAGGATGCGGATGTTGGCCAGGGTGTTCGTATCGCGGGCGATGGACTCGGCGCCCTCCTCCTGCGAGGCGGCGTCCTCCTCTTCCTCGCCCGGCACGCCCCAGTCGCGCTCGATGGTGACCTTGTCGTCCGTCAGACCGTAGTGGTAGCGCGTCGACTCGATGTTGCGGGCGATGTACTCCCGCTCCTTCGCCGCACGGTTCGGCGACACGGAGAACTGCTCGATGATCAGCGGCCACGCCACGCCGATGATGCCCGCGGAGACCAGCATGAGCACCGTCGCCATGGCCGGGATGGACAGGTTGCGAAGGAAAATCGACGCGAAGAACGCGCCGGCCACGACGATCGAAATGACCAACAGCACGATCTTCGCCGGCAGCAGCGCATTGATGTCGGTGTAGGAACCGCCCGTGAACGTCTGGTGCCGGTTGCCCAGCATGTCGTAGCGATCCAGCCAGTAGGCCAACGCCTTGAGCAGCATGAACACGCCGGCCCACGACGCCAACTGGGCGCGCGCGGCACCGGACACGCGGGTCTTCTCGCCCACCGTCGGGTTACCCGCGCGGATGCCGCCGAGCATGTAATGCGTCACCAGCGACAGCAGGAACGCAACGATGACCGTCAGGACGGCGGTGTCCACCAGGAACCGCCAGAACGGCAGGTCGAAGGCGTAGAACCCGAGGTCCTTGTGGAACTGCGGGTCGGTCTCGCCGAAGCTCTCCCCGTTGAGGAAAAGCTGCACCGTCCGCCACGCCGACTGCCCCACCAGGCCGGCGAACAGGCCGAACACCACCGGGATGCCGATCAGCGCCGGCTTGTGCGACGACTCGATCATGCGGCGGTAGATCGCCTGCGGGCTCTGCGGATCCAACGGCCCCGGGTCATCGGGGCGGTGGCGCCAGGCCAGCCACATCGACAGGAAGACGACCGCGCCGACCACCGCGCCGACGAGCACGAACAGGATGATCCTGGTCACCCATGCCGTGGCGAACACGCCGCGGAAACCCACCTCCCCGAACCACTGGAAGTCGACGTAGACGTTGACGATGACGGGGACGAGCAAAGCAAGGATCGCGAGGATCATCACCGTGGTGGCGAGCCACCCCGGCCTCGGCATGCCCGTGCGGCCCAGTCTGGTCGGGCTTGTGGACAAGGGGTCTCCTAGTCGTTACGGGTTGTGCAGTCTCCCCTACTCTATTGAAAAACCCCCTGGGGCAAACCCCGGGTCCGCGATGTTCGCCGAGGGCCGCCAGACTTTCCCCGTCTCCTCCCCCGAGGCGCCCCGCGCGGGCCGTCGCAAAGCAACCCCGAACCCCGGACAGAAAGGCGCCACCATGCCCGACGCACGCACCATGTCCCCGCAGGCCCTCAACCGCGCGGTGCGCGAAGCGGTCGACTTCGTCCACGCCGAAGGGTGGGACGCGCCGCCGACCCTGTTCGCGCTGGTGCCCACCGAACTCGTCGCCGACGCACTCGACCCGGACCTGCTCGACGAGTCGCCGCTGACCGTCGTCGTCCAGGAGGATCTGCCGGAGGGCATCGACGGCGGCTCGCCCGAGCTGTCGGACTTCATCGCCCGCACCTCGTGGCCGGAGGGCGTCGTCGGCGCGGTGCTGGCGCAGGAGATCCTCATCGTCGCACCGGAAGACGCCGACTCCGTCGAGGGCCTGACCCTGGAGGAGGTGCGCGCCTCGGCGGGCTCCGGGGCCGCGCGCCAGGCCCGGCTGTTCACGGGAGTGCTTGACGACGGCCCGTCGCTGACCCTCATCCAGCCCCGCCCCACCGACGCCGAATTGGCCGAGAAGGGCCCGTTCGCCGAGGACGACGTCGAGCTGCGGTCCGGCGAGGGCGTGGCCGATGGCGTCGTCGCCGCGCTGAGGTCGACGTTTTTGGCGTAGGCGGCGCCGGGCCACGAATTCGGCCTCCGGGACCGCGTGACAGGTGCACGGCCAATGCAACGTTTCCCCGACCACGGTTGACTTAGCCAAACAAAAGGGGTTTCATAACGGGCAGATAACGCCGCCGAAGCGCACCGCCACCGCCCCTTCCGGGCACCGCACCCCTCCGGGGACGCGAATCGGCGTCGCAAAGCAACCGTCGCGCACCCGCCCACCCGAGGCCACGCGCACCTCCCGACGAAGAGGACACCACATGAAGCCGACCACCGCCCGCCGCACCCTCACCGCCGCCGCAGCCGCGCTCACCGCCGGCGCCGCCCTCCTCCCCGGCACCACCGCGGCGGCCAACCCCAACGGCGAGTACGTGGCCTTCGGCGACTCCTTCGTGGCCAACCCCGGCGCCACCGACGAAGCCAACGGCACCGGCCGCCCCGGCCACGTCTGCCCCGTGTCCACCACCAACGTCGGCCACAACGTCGCCGCCCAGCTCGACATGACGCTGCACGACTACACCTGCAACGGCACCGTCGCCTACGTCCCCACCACCCCGAAGCAGCTCGGCGGCTACGTCGACACCGCCATCAACAACGGCCACGTCAACCACAACACCAAACTGATCACCATCGCCATCGGCGCCAACGACGCCATGCAGGCGTTCTGGGCACCCAACGAAATCCAGGACGACATGTACCACCAGGCGGTCACCGGCACGATCAACCGCCTCAAGGAGCACGCCCCCAACGCGCGCGTCATGGTCATCGGCATGCCCGAGATCATCTCCCGCGACGGCGAGCACTACATGTGCCCGGTCAACGTCTTCGGCAACGCCCCGCGGGTGCCCGCCGCCCCGGCCCGCATCTTCGAGGACAACCTGCAGGCACGGCAGGCGCGGGCCGCCGAAGCGACCGGCGCGACGTTCATCAACCTGAAGGACGTCTCCAACGTCGACGCCGCCATGTGCGGCCCGGACGGCGAGCGCCACGTGTCCGCGTTCGTCGACTCGGACACCGCGAACTACAACATGCCGAATCACCTCACCCACCATGGCTCCCGCGTCGTCGCGACCCAGGTGGCCGACGCGTACCGCGGCTAGGACGCGCGGCTCGGGTCGGCTCGGGTTTACGCCCGTCTATTCTTGCCGCCCCTTTCGCCTTCTGGTCCGCTCCCGTTTGTCCGGGGCGGGCCTTTTTGCTTTGCGACGCCCACCGGGAGCCCACCAACGCCCTCCCGACCCCACGAATGTGCGCGACAGCCCTCCCAGCGCACACTCGTCAAATGTGCAGCCCCGCCGGGAGGCTGCCGGCACCCGATTGACGCCCGCCGAGCGCACCCACGCGCAAACCACGGGTCAAAAACACGGGGTCGACCAGCCTCACTCCCAAACCACGGGGTCCAAACTGCGGGGTCGATCCGTTTTCGGCCTTAAACCACGGGGTCGACACCGACCCCGTGTTTTGGACCCCGTGGTTTGACTGCAGGGTGATGGACCCCGTGGTGCGGGCAAAGCGTGGGCACGGCCAAAGCGACGTGCGGCGGCACCGCGTAAAGACGAGCGGCGACACCGCGTACGCGTAAACGAGCCACCCACCACCTGAATACAAAAGAACCCGCCCACCGTTTCCGATGAGCGGGTTCCGAGTGGAGCCGCCGGGAATTGAACCCGGGTCCTCCGCCAACTCGCCAGGGCTTCTCCGTGCGCAGTTCGCGCGTGGTCTCTGCTCGGCCCTCCGGTTCAGTCGAACATGACCGGATGACGGGCCCAGCCGCAAGTATGCGTCCCCGCCGACCCTTGCGACCAAGTCGGCGAGCAAGCCCCACTAAACGATGCCAGGGTCCGGATCAGAGGCCTACCCGGTCTGACAGACACGCGGTCGCTGAATTAGGCAGCGAGGGCGTAGTCGCGCTGAGTGTTCTCGGCGCTTAATTGGTTGCTGCGACGCTTGCGGTGGTCTCCAGCCTGCACCGGCACGCTTCCCCTGGCTCACCGTACGGAGTCGAAACCAAGTCGGCCCCTCACGTTCCCACCGGAGGGGATGCTGCGTTGCCCCGGCGGGATGGATAAGCGTAACGCCGTGGTTCGGGGGAAGTCAAGGCCCGGTGCACCTCGGAGACGGTGCGTCGCGCCCTTCCCCGGCTCGGTCACCCCTTGATGCCCTTGATGCGGCGGCCGAGTTCGCGGGTGATCTCGCGCTCCTCGGTGCGGCGCTTGATGTCCTGGCGCTTGTCGTAGTCCTGTTTGCCGCGGGCCAGCGCGAGTTCGACCTTGAGCCGGCCGCCCTTGAAGTACAGCTTCAGCGGGACCAGGGTGTTTTTGCCGTCGCGGGTTTTGCCGATGAGGGAGTCGATTTCCGCGCGGTGCAGCAGCAGTTTGCGGTTGCGGCGCGGCGAGTGGTTCGTCCAGTTGCCGTGGGAGTATTCGGGGATGTGGAGGCCGCGGAGCCACACTTCGCCGTCGTCGATGGTGGCGAAGGCGTCGTTGAGCGACGCGCGCCCTTCGCGCAGGGCCTTCACCTCGGTGCCGACGAGCACCACCCCGCATTCGTGCGTTTCCAGGATGGTGTAGTCGTGTCGGGCCCGGCGGTTCGTCGCGATCACCGGATTCGCCGATGCGCCCTTCTTGGACTTCTTCTTTGCCATATCCCGCGCCATCTTAGTCCCTTGCCCGTCGGCGACGGCGATCGCTCCTTCCGCGCCCGTGCTTGACGACGGCCGTTCCTCTTACGGTCCGGCGAACCTCTCCCCGCCGCCGTTATGGCGGCCCGCTCTCGATGGCGGGGTGCCCCGCCGCCGTGATGGCGGCCCGCT